>NZ_JAAGPB010000440.1:0-7020 GCF_017104585.1 Burkholderia sp. Ac-20392 | reverse complement strand
CATGAGCGCTGCGTCGCCCGCATCGTCGCCGTCGTCCCGCTCGTCCGCTTCGCTGAAGCTGCGTTACCGCGCAGTCGCCGCGCGGCGGGTCGGCGCGCTGATGCTCCTCGCCTGCGTGCTCGGCACCCTGCTCGTCGTCGACATCGGCACCGGCCCGTCGCCGTTCCCGATCGCGGACCTGGTCGCCGGACTGTTCCGGCCGGACGCGCTGCCGCTCGAGCAGCGCGTGATCCTCTGGGACGTGCGCCTGCCGTATGCGCTGATGGCCGTGCTCGTCGGCGCGTCGCTCGGCCTCGCCGGCGCGGAAATGCAGACCGTGCTGAACAACCCGCTCGCGAGCCCGTTCACGCTCGGCATGTCGGCCGCCGCGAGCGTCGGCGCGTCGCTCGTCGTGATCTCGGGCTGGCATGTCGTGCTCTGGAACGAGAACATCGCGCTGTCGCTCGGCGCGTTCGGCTGCGCGAGCCTCGCGACGCTGCTGATCGTCTGGCTCGCGTGGCGCCATGGCGCGACGACCGAAACCGTGGTGCTGTTCGGCATCGGCCTGATGTTCAGTTTCGAAGCGCTGCTGTGGCTGCTGCAGTTTCTCGCCGACGCGAATGCGCTTCAGCAGATCGTCTTCTGGAGCATGGGCAGCCTCGCGCGCGCGACGTGGGGCAAGATCGCACTGCTGTCGTGCATGCTCGCCGCGTGCGCGTTGTGGGCGAGCTTCGACGTCGCGTCGCTGACGGCGCTGCGCGCCGGCGACGAACAGGCGCGCAGCATGGGCATCGCCGTCGAGCGGCTGCGACTCGTCGCGCTGGTGCGCATCAGCCTGCTGTCGGCCACCGCGCTGTCGTTCGTCGGCACGATCGGTTTCGTCGGTCTCGTCGGGCCGCACGTCGCGCGACTGCTCGTCGGCGACGAGCATCGCTACTACCTGCCCGGCGCCGCCTTCGCCGGCGCGATCATGCTGGCCGGCGCCTCCGTGCTCAGCAAGGCGCTGATCCCGGGGGTGACGCTGCCGATCGGAATCATCACCGCGCTGGTCGGCGTGCCGCTGTTCATGATCCTCGTCAGCCGGCGCAGGAGGCTCGATGGATAAGCGCACGCTGTGCATCGACGACCTGGTCGTGCGTTATGGCGCGAAGGTCGTGCTCGACCGGTTGTCGCTCGCGCCCGTGGCACCGGGCACGATGGTCGGATTGCTCGGACCGAACGGCGTGGGCAAATCAACGCTGCTGCGCGCACTCGCCCGGCTCGCGGCCACGCGCGGCCATGCGGCGTTCGGGGGATTCGACCTGCTGCGCGGCGCGCGCCGGGAACACACGCGACAGGTCGGCTACCTGCCGCAGACGCTGCCGCAACCGTCATCGCTGCTCGTGTACGAGGCCGTACGCAGCGCGTTGCGCGCGACCTGTCCCGGTTTGTCCGACGCGACCCGCGACCTGCGCCTGCAGAACGTGTTCGAACGCCTGCGGCTGCAGTCGCTTGCGATGTCGCCGCTCGAGCGGCTGTCCGGCGGACAGCGACAGATGGTCGGACTCGCGCAGGTACTCGTGCGCGACACGCCATTGCTGCTGCTTGACGAACCGACGAGCGCGCTCGACCTGCGCTGGCAGTTGCTCGCGCTGGAAGCGGTCGGGGACGCGGCACGCCGACATGGCGCGGTCGTACTGGTCGCGATGCACGACCTGAATCTCGCGTCGCGATTCTGCGACCGGCTCGTGCTGCTGGGCACCGACGGTCTCGTTGCCGACGGCGCGCCGGCCGAAGTCCTGACTCCGCCGCACCTGCGGCGCGCGTATCGCGTCGACGCCCGGGTCGAACGCACGGCGGCCGGCGACTACGTCGCACTCGCGGAGCGTGCCATGACGGATGACCCACAGGAAGCGTGCGACGCCTGAGCGCGAACCGGTCGTCGCGCCGACGACCGGTTCGGTTTGCCGGCATCAGGCCTGCTTTGCCGTGCGTGCGGTTGCATCGAACGTCGATAACAACGCGCACCGACGCATGCAAAGCGGCATAGAATCGCGCGGCGGGGCCGTCGGGTCCCGACCCGCCGCGACCTCGGCAAACGAACGCACGGCCGCCGTGTGCGCGGCGGCCCGCTCCTCGAACCTGCAAGGACGATCGCGTGATGCGCGTATACCGACTTCTGCTGACGGCCGCCACCACGGCCATGCTTGCCGGCCGGGCCGCTGCTGCCCAGCCGGTGCCCGTCACCGCGGCACCCGCCCAGGACTGCCCGTCGCCGTCGTTCGAACGCTACCCCGTGCGCGCCATGCCCGCGCCACACGCCACGGCCCACGCGCCACGACTGACCAGCAAGGAAGCCCGCCTCTACCGCACCGTCATTCGCGACGAATTCACGCAACCAGCCAATTTTGCCGGCCACTATCGCGTCGCGATCTGGGGCTGCGGAACCGATTGCCGGAATTTCGCGATCGTCGACAAGTACACGGGCGCGACCTACACGATGCCCGGCGTACAGGCCATCGCGGGCGTGATGGGCAACGACGAGGAGCGCGTCGATTTCCGACCCGGCAGCAGGCTGCTGATCATCGCCGGCTGCTTCAACGACGATTGCGACGACAACAGCGCGAAGGCCGCCCGGTTCTTCTACGAGTGGACCGGCACGCAGTTGCGTCGGATCGGGGCCTGTCCGCTGGCGATCGAGCCGCTGCAGTAGCCGGCCGATGGATGCGCAAGCCGCCGCTCGCCGCGACTTGCGCTATCGTTCCTCCGGTACACCTTGAACGGCGCACCCACCCGCGATGTCCATTCGCCTCAGTTTCGACGACGGCCCCGGCCCGTCGACGCCCCTCTTGCTCGATGTCCTGCACGCCGTGTCCTGCCAGGCGACCTTCTTCCTGCTCGGCCAGCATCTCGCCGGCGCGCTCGACGTCGCGGCAAGAATGGCAAGCGAAGGCCATCGACTCGGCAATCACACGCATTCGCACGCGAAGCCCGGCGCGCTCGCGGACGATGCGCTGATCGACGAGATCGAGACGACCGACGCGCTGATCCGCGAAGCCTATCGCCGCGCCGGTGTTCCGGCTCCGGACACGATTCCGTTGCGCCTGCCTTACGGACTGATGCCGCAGGACAACCGCGCTGGCGTGCTCGCGCGGCTGCAGCGCGAACACACGGGCTGGACCGCGATACTGGACGACTGGCAGCGGCCAGCGCCGTCGCCACAGGCGCTGTTCGACGCGATGCGCGCACATGTCGACGCCAGCTCGGCGCAGCAACATGACGTGCTGTTCTGCATGCACGACGGATCGCGGCACGGCGAGGCGCGGCCCAACACGGTCGAAGCGGTGCGCCTGTTCCTGCTGTTCCTGAATCGACAGCGCTGACGAAGCAGCCGGCTAGCGTTCCGGCGCCGCGCCATCCAGCAACTGCCGCCAACCACCGAGAAAGCCGATGCCCGGCCCCGGTGTCCACAGGCCGCGCTGTGCAGCTTCGAGATGGATCAGCGTCTGGTCCGCGCAGAACAGTCCCATCAGTGCCTCGCGGCGTCCGTGCATCCAGTCCGGCACGACGTCATCGGCTCGCGTCGCTGCATAGGCTCGCAGGCCGGCCTCCCAGCGCTGCGCATCGAATACGAAGCCATCGTCCCTGCCCGCATCGCGCGACAGCGCGAACAGCGCAAAGGCCGCTTCGAGCCACTGCGAACCCTGCCCGACATCGTCGAAATCGAGCACGCCGTTCACCGCATGCCCCACGTACAGCAGGTTGCCCGCGTGATAGTCACCGTGCAGCCAGTGCACCGCCCCCGTCAGCCAGCCCGCGGCAGCGTCCAGATGTGCGCCGATCCGACGAATCATCGTCTCGTAGTGACCGCTCAAGTGCCCCGGCAACGACGGCGCGGCACGCGCCGCCACGCGTGCGTGGCGCGCCGACAACCAGGCCAGCGGCGCCGATTCGGTCACGGGTACCGCCGCCATCGCCGCATGCAGATGCGCAAGCGCACGCATCGCATCGATCGCGCCCGCCTCCGCATCGTCCGGCAGGCCGGGGCTGCCGTCGATATGCTCGAACAGATGCAGCCAGCTGCCATCGGGCAACTGCACACCGGATTGTGCGTCCACGGTCGGCCGCAGTCGCGGCAGTGCAGGCAGCATCGGTGCCATACGCGAGGGGCCGAGATGGCCGAGTATCACCGCTTCGCGATGCACCTGCTCGACCGGCTTGCCGGACCATGACACGCGCAGCACCGCGCGCCCCGCATCGCACTCGACGAGGTACGTTTTGTTAGTATGGCCCGACGCCAGCGCCTGCATGTGCGTCGGCCCGATGTTCCAGTACCGGTGAAGCCACGGTTCCAGCGTTTTCACGTCACTCCTACTCGTTGCATTGACCATGTCAGAGCGTCCCTCGGCCCGCATGCGGGACATCAATATCGAATGGCTGACGCGCGCGGCCGAATTCGACCATCTGTTCCAGACGCGCTGGCTCGGCGAGCGCTTCTTCCATCTGCCCGGCGACATGCTCGCGCTCCAGGAACTGATCTGGCGCGAGCGTCCCGACTGCATCGTGCAGACCGGCATCGCAGCGGGCGGCGGCGTCGTATTCTCCGCGTCGATGCTGGAACTCGCCGGCGACAACGGCCATGTCATCGCGATCGAGCCGCGCCTGCGCGACGAGGTCCGGCAGCGCCTGCAATCGCACCGGCTCGCCCACCGCATGACGCTGATCGAAGGCGAATCGTGCGCGGCCGACACGGTCGCGTCGGTGCGCGCACGGATCGATGACGACGCACGCGTGATGGCGATCCTCGATCTCACGCACACCCACGCGCACGTGCTGCGCGAACTCGAATGCTATGCGCCGCTCGTGACGCCCGGCAGCTACGCGATCGTGATGGACACCATCATGGAGTACCTGCCCGCGTCGATGTTCGACGGCAAGCCGTACGGCAAAGGCAACAACCCGGCCACCGCCGCGCATGAATTCGTCGCCCGCGACGGCCGGTTCGAGGTCGACTACGACATCGAGGACCGCGTCCTCATGACGCTGTCGCCAGGCGGTTTCCTGAAGCGAGTGCGCTGATCAGGCGCGCTGCGTCGGCAGACCCGTCGCGCGACGCATAGCTCGCACGGATCCGCGCCGCCTGCTCGCGCAACGTCCCAGGCCGCAACAGGCGTTCGAGCGCGTCGGCAATCTCCGCCACGCCGGCCTGTTGCAGATCCAGCAGGTACCCCGCACCGGCCCGCTCGACGAAGTGCGCCGAATGGAACTGGTCGTTGCAGAACGGCGACAGCAGCATCGGCACGCCGCAGGCAAGCGACTCCATCACCGAATTCGCGCCGCCATGGCTGACGAACGCATGCGTGCGCCGCAGCAGCGCCAGTTGCGGCACGTAACGCACCGCGACCACACGCTCGTCGTCGGCCGGCAGCAGATCCGAGTCGACCAGTTCGCCCACCGACAACACCAGTTGCGCCGACGTCGCGCGCGTCGCATCGACGACCTTCGCAAACACGTCGGGATGGTAGTAAAGCTGGCTGCCGAGCGACATGTAGACGAGCGGACGAGCGGCATCGAGGCGTTCCCACGGGAACGGCGTCTCGTCGCCGCGCGGTCCGGACGGCATTGCCGGACCGACCAGCTCGACACCGGGCGGCGGCGCACCGACCAGCGCGTCGGTCGTGAACGCGAGCGTCAGGTGCGGTGAAAGGATGTCGCAACCGCGAAACCGCGCATCGAGCCCGTAGCGCGCGAACAGCCGCGTGCGTTCCGGCGCGAGCCATCGCACCGTGCGCAGCAGTTCCGAATCGAGATCGTCCGGCAGCACCGGATTCAGCGAATTCGACATCGAGACCCACGGCAGCCCTTCCAGCTCCGCCGCGATCGCCGCCGCATAGAGCAGCGGATCGATCACGACCACGTCGGGCCGCCAGTCACGCAGCACCGTGCGGATGCCGTCCACCTGCGCGGGTGCGAGATCGATCAGCAGCGTGCGGATCCAGTGCCGCAGCCAGTCCGCGTCGCGAATGTTCGCGGCGAAGCTCGCGCCGCGCGACAGGTCGTGGCGCTCGGGCGTCTCGCGCGGCCCGACGAATTCGAAGCCGCCGGCACCGTCGAGCTGTGCGCTGATGTCGGCCGGCGCATAGAACGCGACGTCGCAGCCGGCGGTGCGCAAATGCTGGGCCGGGCCGATGCACGGATTGACGTGCCCTTTCTCGGGCACCACGCAGAACAGGATGCGTTTCATGAACGGCTCAGGTTGGGCGATGCGCGGCATCGAGGTGGTCGAAATGATCGAGAATCAGCGACAGCGTCGTCCACAGCACGCGTTCGTGGTCCGTCTGCAGCGTCGGTGCGGCCAGGCCGAGCGTATCGGCCAGCGCGTGCGTGCGGTCGCGATCGAGCAGCGCCGCGAGGTCCATCGCCGGGGCGAGCCGCCCGCGCTTGGGGCCGTGCACGAGCCGGTCCGGCAGGTTCAGGCGCGCGCCGAGATCGCGCAGGCATTGCTTGTCCGGATCGGGCGCGATGCTCGTCAGATGCGCGACGACGGCATCGTCGACGAACGGCGGATGCAGGTCGACCGACGCCGCATCGAACAGCGCATGGCACAGCGGCAGATAGTTGGCCGACTGATCGCGGCGCAGCACCTGGTCCGCGCCGTCGCCGGTAATGGCCACCTCGACGCCGTCCGCGGCCATCGCCTCGGCGAGCAGCAGCTTCGCGACCGGATGCAGGTTGAACATCGGCTCCTCGACCGCATGCGTCGTTCTCGGCAGCGCCGCGACGAAATCGGCCTCGTTCGCGCGCACGATCTTCACGCTCGCCTGCATCTGCGCGGCCAGTTCGAGCGCGGCATCGCGTTCGCAATAGTCGGGCATGTCGGTCACGAGGACGTAGGACGTCACGTGCCGATGCGCGCCGAGTTCGCGCAGCAACGCGAGCAGCAGCGCCGAATCGAGCCCGCCGCTCAGCGCCAGCGCGACGCGCTTGCCGCTGTCGAGCGCACGTTGCAGCGATGCGCGCAGCACGGTTTCCAGATCAGCATGTTGCGGCCGCTCGAGTGCG
>NZ_JAAGPB010000439.1:0-6948 GCF_017104585.1 Burkholderia sp. Ac-20392 | reverse complement strand
CGCCGCGTGCGCGGCGTGCCCCACGCGAAGCAGCCGAGCTCGACGTTTTCGAGCGCCGACATCACCGGAATCAAGTTGAATTGCTGGAACACGAAGCCGATGCGCTCGCGGCGAATCCGTTCGAGCGTGTCCGGCGCGTCGTCGATCCGGCGGCCTTCGAGCCAGCGTTCGCCGGTGCTCGGCACGTCGAGAAAGCCGGCCAGGTTGAGCAGCGTGCTCTTGCCGCTGCCCGACGGGCCGACGAGCGCGACGACATCGCGCTGGCCGATCGAGATCGTCGCGCCGCGCACCGCGACGACGCGGCCCGCGCCCTCGTACACGCGCGTGACGTCGCGCAGTTCGAGCACCGGCGTGAGCGTGGCGGCCGTCATGCGTACGCTCCCTGGCCGGCTTCGGCCGCCACCGTCGCGTGGATCACGGACAGCGCGCCGTTCGCATAGAGGTCGCGGCACTTCAGGCGCTGCAGCTTGCCGCTCGTCGTGCGCGGCAGCGAGCCGGGTTCGACGAAGCACAGGTCCTGCGCGGCGAAGCCGATCCGCGACGCGAGCAGTTGCTGGCACTCGGCGCGCGTCTGCGGCGTTGCATCGACGGGTCGCGCCTCGATCGCGACGACCAGCCGCTCGGTGCCCGTCTCGGGGTCGGGCAGCCCGAACGCGATGCAGGTGCTCTTGCGCAGCGTGCGATGGGAGGCCAACGCCTCCTCGATTTCGTGCGGGAAATAGTTGCTGCCGCGAATGATGATGACTTCCTTCTTGCGCCCGAGGATATGCAGCTGGCCGTCGGCGACGTAGCCGATGTCGCCGGTGCGGAACCAGCCGTCGGCCGTCAGCGGCGCGGCGATCGAACCGTCGTCGGGATTCAGGTAGCCGAGCATCACCGACGTGCCGCGGATCGCGACTTCGCCGACTGCACGGTTCGCCAGCGCGTGATCGCCGTCGTCGAGGATCCGGAACGCCATACCCTCGATCGGCGTGCCCATCGCGAGCACGGTTTCAGTGTCGGTGTCGGCGCCGTCGTTCGCGGCGGCCGGTTGCGCGTCGCGGCGCTCGATCAGCGCGCGCCGGTCGAGCGTGTCGGCGATCACATACGGCGCGCCGTCGACCGTGCCGTCGTGCCACGCACGATGCATCGATACCGCGAGCGTCGATTCGGCCATCCCGTAGCACGGCTGCAGCGCCGATGCCGCGAGGCCGTACGGTGCGAACGTCGCGGCGAAGTCGCGCAGCGTCGCGTCGTCCACGCGTTCGCCGCCGATGAAGATGTTGCGGCACGCGGACAGGTCGACGCCTTCCATCGCGGCGGCATTGAAACGGCGCACGCAGTAGCGCAACGCGAAGGTCGGCACCGACGTCGTCGTCGCACGCGCCGACGCGATGCGCTTCAACCAGCCGAGCGGATTCCGGATGAAGCTGTTCGGCTGCATCATCAGCAGCGGCGCGCGGTAATGCATGTTCGACAGCAGCGTGAGCAGCCCCATGTCGTGATAGAGCGGCAGCCACGACGCGGTGCCGTCGCCGGCCGCGAGGTCGAACCGCACCGACCCGCCGATGCCGAGCACGTTCGCGATCACGTTCTCGTGGCTGAGTACCGCGGCCTTCGGATGCGAGGTCGAGCCGGACGTGAGCTGGACATGATGCGGATCGCGGCCATGCTTCCCGCTGATCAGCGCACGGGCGCCGGCATCCGCGACGAGCGACAGCGTGTCGAGATCGACGACGCGCGTGGATGACGCGGGAAACGCGTCGTCGCGCCATGCGGCCGATTGCGCATCCGCGGCGATGACGAGGCGCGGCCGGTACAGCTCGCATGCGACGTCGATCACCTGCCGCCCGGTGGTGGCGCGGCGCGCGGGAACGGGCACAGTGCAGGGCAGTGCGCCCGTCATCACGCAGGCCATCATCGCGGCCGCGTGCTCGACCGACGCGGGCAATGCCAGCATCACCAGGTCGTTCTCGCGCACATCGAGTTCGCGCAGCGCGCCGGCCTGGCGAAACACTTCTTCCGCGAAGCGCCGGTACGTGATGCTCGCCTCGTTGCCCGCGTCGTCGACGAACGTCATGCGATGCATGGCGCCCGCGACATCCTCGAGCGATTCGATCAGGCGATGAATGGTGGATGCGCACTTCGTCACGAGGATTCTCCCCTTGAGGAACACGGCCGCTCGCGCCACGGTGCCGGCGGCGCCGTTCGTCGAGTGAGGGGGATTCTTGCCGGATCGACATGACGCGACAAACGGAATATTTGCAGGCTATGCATGAGCAGCACGCATCCACTCGGCGTTGCCATGTGCGTATACGTGCGAGCCCGCGCGAGGTGAATGGTCGGTACGCATTCGACCGGTCGTCTAGTTCACGATGTGGTGCGCTCATGCGCGGGCGTCATGCAATGCGTTCGGAAAATTCGTTTGTCCGAAGCATCGACTCACAGAAGAATTGCAACCCGGCAGCGCGCCAGTGTCGCCGCGTCATCGTGCCGGGCAGGGCCCGGCCAAGGAGAGCATTTTGTCCGTCACCTCATCGCTTCTCGCCCGTCAGAAACCGGCTGCCGACATGAAGAGTCGCCCGAGCGGCGTCGTCTTCTCGCTGAAGCTCGCGGTCTACGTCGCGCTCATCGCGCACGGCATGCTGTTCGCGCTGTCGACGGTTGTGGTCCTGAAGGTCGTCGGCATCCTGCTGATCGGCGCGATGTACGCGCACGGCGTCGAGCTGCAGCACCAGGCGCTGCATTACCAGGGATTCAGGAGCAAGCGGCTCAACATGGTGTTCGGCGTGCTGCTCGGCATGCCGATGCTCGTGTCGTTTCATGCGTACCAGGACAGCCACCTGCGCCATCACCGGCTGCTCGGCACGCCCGAGAACAAGGAGTTCTTCGACTACGGCGACCAGTACGGCGCGAGCCCGGTCGTGAATCTCGGCCTGTGGGCGTGGCGGCTGTCGATGGCCGCGCACTACATCCAGTTCGCGAAGAACGTCGCGAAGCTCGTCGTGCCGGGCGCGCGCTTCGGCGACAACCCGCTGGTGTCGCGCGCGATCCGCCGCGATCACCTGCTGATGGTCGCGACGATCGCGTTGCTGGCCGGCGTGTCGTTCGCGCTGCACACGTGGTTCGTCGTGTGGGTGTGGGTCGTGCCGCTCGTGTTCGTGGCCGCGCCCGTGCATGCGCTGGTCGAGATGCCCGAGCATTACCGCTGCGACCTGACGAGCACCGATCCGTTCCGCAACACGCGGACGATCGAGAGCAATGCGTTCATGACGTGGTTCACGAACGGCAACAACTATCACGTCGAGCACCACATGATGCCGAACCTGCCGATCGAGCGGCTGCACGACCTGCATGGCGCGATCGGGCCGCGCATCCGCTACTACCACCGCACGTACCGGCAGTTCTACTACGCGCTGCTGCGCGGCAGGCTGTCGCCGCGCACGGTGGACGACGACGCGGACGACCGTGCGCCCGACGCGGAAGCGGCGGCGCCGGCGTCCACGCAATCGGCATGACCGAGGCAGTGCTGCCCGTGTGCATGCCGCGCCCGAACGCATTTCAACGACGGTGACGACGATGCTCTATCCGGAACTTTTCAGGTCGCTGGAAGCGGTGCGCTGGGACATGGAGAAGGACATTCCGTGGGACAAGTTCGACGCTTCGCTGCTCACCGATGAGCAGGCCGAGACGATCAGGATGAATGCGATCACCGAATGGTCGGCGCTGCCCGCGACGGAAATGTTCCTGCGCGACAACCGGCACGACAGCGACTTTTCCGCGTTCATGAGCGTGTGGTTCTTTGAAGAGCAGAAGCATTCGCTCGTGCTGATGGAATACCTGCGCCGCTTCAAGCCGGAAATGGTGCCGACCGAAGAGGAACTGCACGCGGTGCGCTTCCAGTTCGACCCGGCGCCGCCGCTCGAGACGCTGATGCTGCACTTCTGCGGCGAGATCCGCCTGAACCACTGGTATCGTTGCGCGGCCGACTGGCACACCGAGCCGGTCATCAAGCAGATCTACGAAACGATCTCGCGCGATGAAGCGCGCCACGGCGGCGCGTACCTGCGCTACATGAAGAAGGCGCTGAACAACTGCGGCGACGTCGCACGTGCCGCGTTCGCGAAGATCGGCGTGCTGATGGCGTCGGCGCGCCGCACCGAGAAGCCGCTGCACCCGACCAACCTGCACGTGAACCAGGCGCTGTTCCCGCGCGACACCGTGCAGTCGCGCCTGCCCGATCCGGAATGGCTCGAGCGCTGGCTCGACGAGCAGATCCGGTTCGACGGCGAATGGGAAAAGAAGGTTGTCGAGCGGATCCTGCACAACCTGTCGATCCTGTTCGAGCGCACGTTCTTTACTGCGCAGGAACTGAACCGCTATCGCCGCGAAGTGACCGCACGGACGCACCGTGTGGCGGACGGTGTGGTGGACAGCGTATAGCGACACGCATTCCGTCCAGTAAAGGGTGGAACCGATTCCGGACGGTGTGGCTGCGTCATGCATGCGGATTGCCGTTCCGGCCGGCGGAATATTCAATTCCGGACATAATTGGTTCATCAATTCCCGGGAATTGCACGGCGCAATTCAATTTCATGCGTTTAGTATATTTTCATAAACAGGAAATTGAGGATTTAAATAGTATTCCGCGTGTATGTTGAGATGCGTATTCTTTTCGCAATCCGGAAAATTGATAAAAATGTTTGGTAAATGAAATTGTATTGTAGGCATCTGAACGTGCCTCTGCTGTAGCGTCAGGATGGCCGTCAGAACATGGATTTATGCCTGCAATGTCCTGTTTTTGCGTGCCTTTCTCTGCCATCCTCAGCATCGTTTCGGCCGTATATTTATTTACAAAATCACTACTTCATAATGCTAATGTAAGAATATCATGCCGATGAAAAATGATAGATAAATACGAGTGTCACGATTGAAAATAAGAATGATCTGCATCCATGCTTCAATATAAAATCGTTCCCGAATCCAAATAGGAGAAACGATTCAGGGAGACGAACGGCGACTTGCCTGTCGGTGGGTGCAACTTTGAGGCGGCGGTATGGCTAATGTGAGATTGGCAAAGCGATTGAGAAGTATGCCTTCGCTGGATTTCCTGAGAGGCTTTGAATGCGCGGCGCGTCATTTGAGCTTTACGCGTGCCGGGCAGGAACTGAACGTCACGCAATCCGCCGTGAGTCGCCAGGTCAAGGCGCTCGAGGAGCAGCTCCGGATCGAGCTCTTTCACCGGCACATTCGTTCCCTGACGCTGACCGACAAGGGGCGGGAGCTGTATGACGCGATCTCGTTCGCGTTGTCCGACCTGGAATCGGTGATCGGCAAGCTGTCGTCGAGCGTCGGCCAGCGTGCGATCTCGTTGTCGACCACCGTTTCGTTCGCGGCACTGTGGCTGATTCCGCGCCTCGGTTCGTTCCGCGCAAGCTACCCCGATATCGATGTACGCGTCTCGGCAACGAGCGAAATTGAAGATCTTAAACGCAAACGTTTGCACCTGGCCGTGCGATATGCCGGCCCGTATACGTCGACGGACGAGACGGACGTGCTGTTCCGCGAGCGCGTCGTGGCGGTCTGCAGCCCGAGCCTGATGTCGGCGGCGGGCGACGCCGCGTCGATGAAGCCGGAGGACCTCGACAAGCACGTGCTGCTGCATCTCGACGATCCGCGCGGCGAGTGGCCGTGGCACGGGTGGAGCCATCTGCTGAAGGAGCTGGGCGTACCGCGCCTGCGGCCTGCCGGCGCGCTGCATTTCAGCCAGTACGACCAGCTGGTGCAGGCTGCGGTCGACGGGCACGGCATCGCGATCGGGCGGCGGCCGCTGGTCGACGGGCTGCTGAAGCAGCGCCGGCTCGTGGAGCTGTTCGCGCACTGCACGGTCGCATCGGGCAGCTACGTGCTGGTGCAGAACCCGGATGCGTGCAACGAGTTCGATATCGCGGTGCTGACCAACTGGCTGCTCGAACAGGCGAGCCATCCGCTCGCGTCGGAGTCGGAAACGGGCGGCAGCAACGTGGTGCCGATGTATCGCGTCGGATAGGACGATCGCGTCACGCCGTCGCGCGTGCGTGTCGAGGGTGTCATGCGGCAAGTTCGATGCGTGGGGGGCGCGAATCGTCATGCGTCGCGCGTGCAACCTGTGCGATGATGCGCCGCTTCGCATTCGTTGCAGCACGCCGCTGACCGCGGCGCCCGGTTCGGGGCCGCTGCCGAGCGCGCCGACACCGGAGACGACATGCCCGCAGTGAACATTCATGGCAGCACCCTGCATTATCAGGATCACGGTACCGGGTTTCCGGTGCTGCTCGGGCACAGCTATCTGTGGGATTCGGCGATGTGGGCGCCGCAGATCGACGCGCTGTCGCGCCAGTATCGCGTCATCGTGCCGGACCTGTGGGGACATGGCGCATCGGGCGCGCTGCCCGAAGGCACGCAGACGCTCGACGATCTCGCCGCGCAGGCGGGTGCGTTGCTCGATGCGCTGGAGATCGAACAGTGCGCGCTCGTCGGGCTCAGCGTCGGCGGCATGTGGGGCGCGCGGCTCGCGTTGCGCGAACCGCAGCGCGTGCGCGCGCTCGTGCTGATGGATGCGTCGCTCGAGGCCGAACCCGAAGCGACGCGGCTGCGCTACTTCGGGATGCTCGACGCCATCGCCGCCGCGGGCCGTATCGCGCCGCCGCTGCTCGATGCGATCGTGCCGCTGTTCTTCCGGCCGGACGTCAATCTCGCGGGCCCGGTGCCGTCCGCGTTTCGCGACGCGCTCGCGAACCTGCCGGCCGACCGGTTGCGTCAATCGATCGTCCCGCTCGGCCGGCTGATCTTCGGCCGGCCCGACACGCTGTCGGCACTCGCCGAACTGGACGCCGAACGCACGCTGCTGATGTGCGGCGCGGGCGACATGGCGCGCCCGCCGTCGGAAACCGTGAAGATGGCGAGCGTGATCGGGTGCCCGCATGCGCA
>NZ_JAAGPB010000438.1:0-7021 GCF_017104585.1 Burkholderia sp. Ac-20392 | reverse complement strand
CACGACACGGGCTCGACGACCGTGAGCGCGGCCGCGGCGGCCAGCGCCGCGTCGACCGCGTTGCCGCCCTTCCACAGCATCCGCAGCCCGGCCTGCGCGGCGAGCGGGTGCGACGTCGACACGACGTTGCGCGCGAACACCGGAATGCGGGTCGTCGGATACGGGTTGTGCCAGTTGAAGCCAGTCATCGATTCCACCTCGTCGAAAGCTGAATGAACGCGCCGGACGCGCGCCCGCGTGCGCGGGCAATCCGCCATTGCAGCGCGATCGGCGCAATCGCACAAATTCATTTATCAAATGAATCAATGCCATTTACGCATGAATAACGGGCGACCATGCGGGCCGGGCCGGCCTAAGGTCGTTGCCGCCCTTACAATACTCGCTCCGTCTCACGACACGACCATCGAGCCATGACCCGAGATCCCCGCCTCACCCTCAACGCGCGCCAGCAGGAACTGCTCGAATGGGTGCAGCGCGACGGCTTCGTGACCGTCGACGATCTCGCCGCGCACTTCGCGGTGACGCCGCAGACGATCCGCCGCGACGTGAACTGGCTCGCCGACCTGAACCTGCTGCGCCGCTACCACGGCGGCGCGAGCCTGCCGACCAGCTCGGAGAACGTGTCGTACACGGCACGCCAGCGGATGTTCCACGACGAGAAGCGGCGCATCGCGGCGCTCGCGGCGTCGCACATTCCCGACCAGGCATCGCTGTTCATCAACCTCGGCACGACCACCGAGGAAGTCGCACGCGCACTGAACCGCCACCACGGGCTGCACGTGGTCACGAACAACCTGAACGTCGCGTCGATGATGAGCGGCTACCCCGACTGCGAGGTGCTGATCACGGGCGGCATCGTACGGCCGTGGGACAAGGGGATCGTAGGCGAACTCGCGATCGACTTCATCCGCCAGTTCAAGGTCGACTACGCGATCATCGGCACGTCGGCGATCGAAGCCGACGGCACGCTGCGCGACTTCGACACGCGCGAGGTGCGTGTGGCCGAGGCGATCATGCAGCATGCGCGCACCGTCTATCTCGTGACCGACCATTCGAAGGTCGGCCGTCCCGCGCTGGTGCGCCAGGGCCACCTGAGCCAGGTGCACGCGCTCTTCACCGACAAGCCGCTGCCGCCCGAAATGGCCGACACCGTCGCGGCCGCCGGCACCCAGGTGTACGTCGCGGAGTGACCGCGCCGATGCTGCACCGCACCCGAAACTTCAAGTGAAATCAAGAAGTTGGCGTCGCAAGCGAACCGCTTGCGCGTGGCCCGGCTGTCAAAGGGAAAATTAACGGGGCACGATTTGTCGTTGCCTGCGCGCTCGACTAGACTCCAGTTCCCCGGCCCGTTCCGCCGTTCCGCCTGTGCCAGGGCGCGGACGAATGACATGGCCGGCGAATGCAGCTTTTCCCCCCAAGCCATACCCCGACGGGTATCGCGCGTCGGCTTTTGCGCCGGCCGCGCGGGCTGACTGGTCGCCATGGAGAGAACGATGCTGAGTCCGCATGAATTCGCCACGCTATTGCTTGTGAAGGACGCTCCCGATCAAACCAACATGGATCGGGACGAGATCGACGCACTGCTCGAACAGCAGCTCGTTCGTCTGGAAGGACTCGGATCGGGGCGCAAATACTGCGTGACCGAAACCGGCGACGCCGCGCTGCGATCCATCAAATACCGCTATTCGTAAAACCACACCGCTCGTGACCTGACCGCGCCGCCCGCATTCGGGCCGCGCGGCCATTCCCGTTTTCCGCTCGCCGCCCCGCCGCAGCCTGCCTCAGCCGCCGCGCAGCGTCGGATCGACCGCCGCCCGCCAGCTGATGGCCTGCGCGCGCGCACCGTTGAAATACGCGATCCAGCCGGCCCGCGTCGCCGCGTCAGGCGCCGCATAGTGCGTCGAAAGTTCGTTTACGAACGCACAATAGTTCGCTTCGGTCAGCCCGCGATACCGTTTCGCGACGTACGCGTCGTACAACGTCGAGTAGACCGGCTGCGCGTCCGCGCCCCAATCCCGTGCCGTGCCGCCGCACGACGTCTGCAGGTCGACGAACGACGGCGTGCGCCAGTTGCCGACGAGCGGCGGCATGCCGGCAGTACACCCCGCCAGAAGGACGGCGCACACGCCGGCCCACATCCCAATACGCATGATTCACCTCGTGAAACGGTCGATTCCGCCAGTATCGTCCGGGATCGCGCCGCGCGCTACTGGCCCCGCTTTATCGAACTTTACTTTTTCGATTTCGTTCGTTAAATTTCGAATTCGAACATTTTCTGTTCAACCATTTCCATCAGACGATAAGGACAGCAGGTGACCCAACCGAATCGCTACGATCTGCTCGTCGTCGGCGGCGGCATCAACGGCGCGGGCATCGCGCGCGATGCGGCCGGCCGCGGCCTGTCGGTCATGCTCTGCGAGCAGGACGATCTCGCGTCGCACACGTCGTCGTCCAGCACGAAGCTGATTCACGGCGGCCTGCGCTACCTCGAGTACAATGAGTTCGGGCTCGTGCGCAAGGCGCTGCAGGAGCGCGAGACGCTGCTGCGCGCGGCGCCGCACATCATGTGGCCGCTGCGCTTCGTGATGCCGCACATGCCGAACCTGCGTCCGGCCTGGCTGATCCGCATCGGCCTGTTCCTTTACGATCACCTCGCGAAACGCGAACTGCTGCCCGGCTCGCGCGGCATCGACATGCGCCGCCATGCGGCCGGCGCGCCGCTGATCGATTCGATCAAGCGCGGCTTCGTCTATTCGGACGGCTGGGTCGACGACGCGCGCCTCGTCGTGCTAAACGCGATGGATGCGAAGGAGCGCGGCGCCGAGATCCTGACGCGCACGAAGCTGGTGTCCGCCGAACGCCGCGGCGACGAATGGGAAGCACGACTGCAGCACGCCGACGGTTCGATCCGCGTCGTGCATGCGCGCGCGATCGCGAACGCGGCCGGCCCGTGGGTCGGCGACGTGCTGCACGGCGCGCTCGGCCGCGGCGCGCACCACAGCGTGCGGCTTGTGAAGGGCAGCCACATCATCACGCGCCGCCTGTTCGATCACGACCACGCGTACATCTTCCAGAACCCGGACAAGCGGATCATCTTCGCGATTCCGTACGAACACGATTTCACGCTGATCGGCACGACCGACGTCGAATACACGAACGATCCCGCGAAGGTCGCGATCGATCGCGACGAGACGCAGTACCTGTGCGACTCGATCAACCGCTACTTCAAGCGCAAGATCGCGCCGGCCGACGTGCACTGGACCTACTCGGGCGTGCGCCCGCTGCTGGAAGACGAGAACGCCACGAACGCATCGGCCGTCACGCGCGACTACCGCCTCGAGCTGGACGACGGTGCGGGCGCCCCGCTCCTGTCGGTGTTCGGCGGCAAGATCACGACGTTCCGCAAGCTCGCGGAAGAAGCCGGCGACATGCTGTGCCGCGCACTCGGCCGCGACGCGAAGACCTGGACGGCCGGCGTCGCGCTGCCGGGCGGCGACATCGCAAACGCGAAGTTCGACGCATTCGCCGACACGTTCGCCAAACGCCATGCATGGCTGCCCGCTGCGCTCGCCCGCCGCTATGCGCGTGCCTACGGCACGCGCGCGGAGCGCGTGATCGACGGCGCGAAATCGCTCGCCGAGCTCGGCACCGAAATCGCGCCGGGCATCTACGACGCCGAACTGCGCTACCTGCGCGACGCCGAATGGGCGACCCGCGCGCAGGACGTGCTGTGGCGCCGCTCGAAGCTCGGCCTGCACGTGGCGCCCGGCACGCTCGACGCGGTGACCGCCGCGGTCGACGCGTGGTTCGCCGCCGCGCACGCGCCGCAGGCGTGATCCGAATGCAGTTGCAGTTGCCGTACCGACGTTGACTCACCGACGCGCCGCCTCACGCGGCGCGCATCACAACTAAGCCAAATCCACGGATGGAGATGAGAGACATGCAGGATCAGTACATCCTCGCGCTTGACCAGGGCACCACGAGTTCCCGCGCGATGCTGTTCGATCGCCAGGGCAATATCGTTTCGATCGCCCAGAAGGAATTCGAGCAGATCTACCCGCAACCCGGCTGGGTCGAGCACGACCCGCAGGAAATCTGGTCGACGCAAGCCGGCGTCGCCGCCGAAGCCGTCACGCGCACGGGCCTGAACGGCACGTCGATCGCCGCGATCGGCATCACCAACCAGCGTGAAACCACGATCGTCTGGGATCGCGAGACGGGCCAGCCCGTCTACAACGCGATCGTCTGGCAGGATCGCCGCACGGCCGACTTCTGCGATTCGCTGAAAGCACAGGGCTTCGAAGCGAAAGTGCGCGCGAAGACCGGCCTGCCGATCGATTCGTACTTCTCAGGGACCAAGATCCGCTGGATTCTCGACAACGTGCCGGGCGCACGCGAGAAGGCCAAGCAGGGCAAGCTCGCGTTCGGCACCGTCGACAGCTGGCTCGTATGGAACTTCACGAAGCACGAACTGCACGTGACCGACGTGACGAACGCGTCGCGCACGATGCTGTTCAACATCCACACGCGCGAGTGGGACAACGAACTGCTCGAGCTGCTCGACATCCCGCGCAGCATGCTGCCGGAAGTGAAGGCGTCGTCGGAAATCTACGGCCACACGAAGACCACCGTGTTCGCGTCGAAGATCCCGCTCGCGGGCATCGCGGGCGACCAGCAGGCGGCGCTGTTCGGCCAGATGTGCACGCAGTCCGGCATGGTGAAGAACACCTACGGCACCGGCTGCTTCCTGATGATGAACACCGGCGACAAGCCGATCGAATCGAAGAACAACCTCGTCACGACGATCGCCTGGCAGATCGGCGACAACGTGCAGTACGCGCTGGAAGGCAGCATCTTCATCGCGGGCGCGGTGGTGCAGTGGCTGCGCGACGGCGTCGGCATCATCAAGTCGGCCGCTGAAATCGAAGCGCTCGCCGCGAGCGTGCCGCACACCGACGGCGTCTACCTGGTGCCCGCCTTCGCCGGCCTCGGCGCACCGCACTGGAACGCGCGGGCGCGCGGCTCGGTGTTCGGCGTCACGCGCGGCACGACCTCCGCGCACCTCGCACGCGCGGCGCTCGATTCGATCGCGTACCAGTCGCTCGACGTGCTGGCCGCGATGGAAGCCGATTCGGGCATCAGCATCGGCGAGCTGCGCGTGGACGGCGGCGCGAGCGCGAACGACCTGCTGATGCAGTTCCAGGCGGACCTGCTCGGCGTCGACGCGGTGCGTCCGCAGATCACCGAGACGACCGCGCTCGGCGCGGCCTACCTCGCGGGCCTCGCGATCGGCTACTGGAAGAACCTCGACGAAGTACGCGACCAGTGGCAGCTCGATCGCCGCTTCTCGCCGTCGATGCCGAAGGAGCACGTCGAACGCTGCATGTCGGGCTGGCAGCGTGCGGTGCGTGCCGCGAAGGCATGGGCCGACGACACCCAGTAATCCTCACATACTTAAACGAAATACAACAACACCGGCGGACCGCGCAACGCGCGAGTCCGCGATGACATACGAGAGACAACCATGTCACCTTATATTGCAGAGTTCATCGGCACAGCGATCCTCGTGCTGCTCGGCAACGGCGCGGTCGCAAACGTGCTGCTTGCAAAGACCAAGGGCAAAGGCGCGGACCTGATCGTGATCGTGATGGGCTGGGCGATGGCCGTATTCGTCGCCGTCTACGTGACCGCATCGTTCAGCGGCGCGCACCTGAACCCGATCGTCACCATCAGTCTCGCGCTCGCGGGCAAGTTCGCGTGGGCGAAAGTCGGCGGCTACATCCTCGCGCAGATGCTCGGCGGGATGGCGGGCGCGCTGCTCGTGTGGCTCGCCTATCGCCAGCACTTCGCGAAGGAAGCCGATGCGGACCTGAAGCTCGCGGTGTTCTGCACGGCGCCCGCGATCCGCAGCGTCACGCACAACGTGCTGACCGAAGCGATCTGCACGTTCGTGCTGATCCTCGGCGTGCTGTACCTCGCGTCGCCGCAGGTCGGCCTCGGCGCGCTCGACGCACTGCCTGTCGGCCTGCTCGTGCTCGGCATCGGCATCTCGCTCGGCGGCCCGACCGGCTATGCGATGAGCCCCGCGCGCGACCTGTCGCCGCGCATCATGCACGCGCTGCTGCCGATCCCCGGCAAGCGCGACAGCGACTGGCGCTATGCATGGGTGCCCGTCGTCGGCCCGCTGCTGGGCGGCGCCGCGGCGGCCGGCCTGTACCTGCGTCTGCACGCAATGGCCTGAACGCGGGCCTGTGACGAAGCGCGTGGCAATCGACCAACGCGCGCTTCGGGAACAGGCTCTTTCGCCTGACCGCCGGCACGCCGGCATGGCGGCGCGGGTATCGCACCCGTGCCGCTTCTCCCCTCCTTCGTACTCGCTCCCACGGCCCGTGGCTCGCGCCAGTTGCGCATTGTGCGCATCGCATCGCTTCGCTACCTGCCGCCCGCCTCGCCGATCAGCGATTTCAGCTTCACGTTCACGTCCGCCACTGCGGCAGGCGTCACGTCCGCCCCACGCTCGACCAGCATTCGCGCAACCCGCATCTCCTTGACGAATCCCGACGCTCGGCCGAAGCCGCTCGCGGCGACGAGCCGCGCTCCGGCGTCGAAATGGAAATGGATTTCCGCGTCGTCGCCGAGCACGCGCGCGACCGATCGCTCGCCAAGCGCCGGCTCTCCGGCCACCTGCAACTGCGCGTCGTATTGATCCGACCAGAACCACGGTGTCTCGCGATATGGCTCGTCGGCGCCGAGCATGTTGCGCGCAGCGACGCGCGCCTGGGTCTCGGCGCCGTGCCACGTCTCCTGCCGGACCGGCCGCCCCGACAACGCACTCGGAAACACCGCGACGTCGCCGGCCGCGTAAATGCCGCGCGCCGACGTCTCGAGCCGCGCGTTCACGACGATGCCACGCTCGACGGCGAGGCCCGCATCGCGCGCCAGCTCGTCGGCCGGCTCGATGCCGATGCCGGCGACGACCGTGTCGGCGATCAGCGTGTCGCCGTCGTCGAGCACGACGGCA
>NZ_JAAGPB010000437.1:0-233 GCF_017104585.1 Burkholderia sp. Ac-20392 | reverse complement strand
GCGTGAACAACAGATAGGAAGAGAAATGCGACGCGCGACGAATGGTAGGCAAGAAAGTATAGAGAGTGGGAAGAAAGGACGTAATAATATAGAGAGATGAGTAGTTAAGGATGATAAAGTAGAGAGAGAGAGACAATGACGATACGTGTAATAGACAGTATTACATAATATATATAATTATTAAATTTTAGAACATCGATATCTTTACTTTTTTTTTTTTTTTAATGATCCCG
>NZ_JAAGPB010000436.1:0-6947 GCF_017104585.1 Burkholderia sp. Ac-20392 | reverse complement strand
CCACTGCACGGGCCCGTCGCGCAGCGCCGCATGGCTCGCGCCGCGCAGGTCGTAGCCGGTCGCCGGATTCGAGAAGCGGACGATCTCGTCGAACACGTCGGCCGCCGACGCATAGTCGAACGCATCGCCGAAGCCCATCGCGCGCGCGACTTCCGCGACGATGCGCCAGTCGGGCAGCGCGTCGCCCGGCGGCGCGACCGCCGCGCGCATCAGCGTCATGTTGCGCTCGGAGTTGATCATCACGCCGTCACCCTCGGCCCACAGCGCGCCGGGCAGCAGGATGTCCGCGTAGCGGTTGGTCTCGGTGTCGAGGAATGCGTCCTGCGCGATCACGAGCTCGGCGGCCTGCAACCCGGCGATCACGTTCTGCCGGTTCGGCACCGTGGCGACCGGGTTCGTGCAGATGATCCAGCATGCCTTGATGTCGCCGGCCGCCATCCGCGCGAACATGTCGACCGTGCCTTGCCCCGTCTCCTTGCGCAGCGTGCCGGCCGGCACGCGCCACAGGTTCTCGACGAAACGGCGATCGTCGTCGGACGCCACCGAGCGCTGGCCCGGCAGCCCGGGGCCCATGTAGCCCATCTCGCGCCCGCCCATCGCGTTCGGCTGGCCGGTCAGCGAGAACGGGCCGCTGCCGGTGCGGCAAATCCTGCCCGTCGCGAGATGCAGGTTGCAGATCGCGTTGGTGTTCCACACACCGTGCGTGCTCTGGTTGAGCCCCATCGTCCAGCAGCTCATCCACTCCTGCGCGTCGCCGATCCATTGCGCGGCCGTGCGCAGGTCGGCTTCCGCGAGCCCGGTGATTTCCGCGACACGCTCGGGCGTGTAGTCGGCGAGGAACGCGGGCATCGCGTCCCAGCCTTCGGTGTACGCGTCGATGAACGCGGCATCGGTGCGGCCGTTCGCATGCAGCAGATGCAGCAGCCCGTTGGTCAGCGCGAGATCGGTGCCCGGCCGGATCTGCAGGAACAGGTCGGCCTTGTCGGCCGTGCCGGTGCGGCGCGGATCGACGACGATCAGCTTCGCGCCGGCCTTCACGCGATCCATCATCCGCAGGAACAGGATCGGATGGCAGTCGGCCATGTTCGCGCCGATCACGAAGAACAGGTTCGCGCGATCGAAATCCTGGTACGACCCGGGCGGGCCGTCCGCGCCGAGCGACTGCTTGTAGCCGGTGCCCGCGCTCGCCATGCACAGGCGCGAGTTCGACTCGATGTTGTTGGTGCCGACGAAGCCCTTTGCGAGCTTGTTGACGAGGTATTGCGCCTCGATCGACATCTGCCCTGATACGTAGAACGACAGCGCGTCGGGCCCGTGCGTATCGAGCACCGTGCGCAGGCGGCGCGCGGTGTCGGCGATCGCGTCGCGGGCCGACAGCGGCACCAGGTCGTCCTCGCGCGCCCGGCGCACGAACGCGCGGTCGAGCCGCCCCGAGCGGCGCAACGCGACGTGCGCCGACGAGCCCTTCGTGCACAGCCGCCCGAAGTTGGTCGGATGGTCGGAGTCGCCGGACACCTTGACGACTTCGCCTTCCTCGACGTGCAGCACCATCCCGCAGCCGACGCCGCAGTACGGGCACACGCTCTTGACGGGGGTGGCGGTCATGCGCGCTCCGGGGCGGTCAGGCTGCGATCCACACGAAACCGTCCTCGACCCGCGACGGATACGCGCTCACCGACTGCTCGGGCGCCTCGAGGCATTCGCCGGTGCGCAGGTCGAAATGCTGCTTGTACAGCGGCGACGCGACGACGACGCGCTCGCCGAGGCTGCCGATCAGCCCGCGCGACATCACGGCCGCCTGCGACACGGGATCGACGTTGTCGATCGCGAACACGCCGCCTTCTTCGGCATGCGCGACGTGAAAAACCGCGACCTGCTCGCCGTTGACGAGGGCGCACACGCCGGTGTTCGGCACGATGTCGTCGAGCGGGCACACGCGGGTCCAGGACAGCGGAAGACGATCGTTCATGATGGGCTCCTTGGAAAAGACGCTGGTCTCGGTCAGGGTCAAACGGTTGCGGGTTCGGTGGCGGCTTGCGTCACGCCTTCGGCCACGACGGGAATCGACACGGGCTTGCCGCCCGCGCGTTCACCGGGCGTCGCGGGCCGGATCTGGCCGCGCGTCTCGACGAACTCGATGGTCGTGTCCGGCGCGTCGCTGTTCACGAAGTGGCGGAAGCGCTTGCGCGTGTCGGGGTCGGTCACGGCCTTCTTCCATTCGCACTCGTAGGTGTCGACCACGTGCTGCATGTCGGCTTCGAGTTCGGCGCCGATCCCGAGGCGGTCGTGCACGACGACGTCGATCAGGTAGTCGAGGCCGCCTTCGAGGTTGTCGCGCCACACGCTGGTGCGTTGCAGCCGGTCGGCGGTGCGCACGTATAACATCAGGAGACGGTCGATGTAGCGGATCAGTGTCGGACGGTCGAGATCGGACGCGAGCAGTTCCGCGTGGCGCGGCTTCATCCCGCCGTTGCCGCACACGTACAGGTTCCAGCCCTTCTCGGTCGCGATGATGCCGACGTCCTTGCCCTGCGCTTCCGCACACTCGCGCGTGCAGCCGGACACGCCGAACTTGATCTTGTGCGGCGCGCGCAGCCCCTTGTAGCGGTTCTCCAGGTCGATTGCGAGGCCGACCGAATCATCGACGCCGTAGCGGCACCACGTCGACCCGACGCACGACTTCACGGTGCGCAGCGCCTTGCCGTAGGCGTGGCCCGATTCGAAGCCGGCCGCGATCAGTTCCTCCCAGATCGACGGCAATTGCTCGACGCGTGCGCCGAACAGGTCGACGCGCTGGCCGCCGGTGATCTTCGTGTAGAGCCCGTACTTCTGTGCGACCTGGCCCACCGCGATCAGCCCTTCCGGCGTGACCTCGCCGCCCGGCATGCGCGGCACGACCGAGTACGTGCCGTCGCGCTGGATGTTCGCGAGGTAGTAGTCGTTCGAATCCTGCAGCCCGGCGTGCTCCTTCTTCAGCACGAATTCGTTGAAGCACGACGCGAGAATGCCCGCCACCGCCGGCTTGCAGATGTCGCAGCCGAGGCCGTGGCCGTGCTTCGCGAGCAGTTCGTCGAAGGTCGTGATGCGCTCGACGCGGATCAGGTGGAACAGCTCCTGGCGCGAATGCGGGAAGTGCTCGCACAGATGGTTGTTGACCGCGAGGCCCTGCTTCTTCATCTCGGCCTTCATGATCTGCGTGACGAGCGGCACGCAGCCGCCGCACGACGTGCCGGCGCCCGTGCACGTCTTCAGCGCGCCGAGGCTCGTCGCGCCGTCGGCGACCGCCGTGCAGATCTGCGACTTCGACACGTTGTTGCACGAGCAGATCTGGGCGGCCGCAGGCAGCGCCTCGACGCCGATCGCCGGCTTCGCGACGCCGTCCGACGACGGCAGGATCAGGAATTCCGGCGACTCCGGCAGCTCGATACGGTTCAGCATCATCTGCAGCAGCGTGCCGTATTCGGCTGCATCGCCGACCATCACCGCGCCATGCAGGAACTTGCCGCAGTCGGACACCACGAGCTTCTTGTAGACCTGGCGGCGCTCGTCCGCGTACTGGTAGGTGCGGCTGCCGGCCGTCGTGCCGTGCGCGTCGCCGATGCTCGCGACGTCCACGCCCATCAGCTTCAGCTTCGTGCTCATGTCGGCGCCGGCGAATGCGGCCTCGGCCGCACCGTTCGCATCGCCGCCGAGCTGCTTCGCGACCACGCGCGCCATGTCGTAGCCGGGAGCGACGAGGCCGTACACCATGCCGTTCCAGGCCGCGCATTCGCCGATCGCGTAGATGTCGGCGTCGCTCGTGCGGCAGGCGTCGTCGATCGCGACGCCGCCGCGCGGGCCGATGTCGAGCCCGCAGGCGCGGGCCAGTTCGTCGCGGGCGCGGATGCCGGCCGAGAACACGATCATGTCGGCGTCGAGGTGCGAACCGTCGGCGAACGCCATCCGGTGCGTGCCTTCCTCGCCATCGACGATCTCGAGCGTGTTCTTGCCCGTGTGCACGGTCACGCCGAGTGCCTCGATCTTCGCGCGCAGCATCCGGCCACCGCCGTCGTCGACCTGCACGGCCATCAGTCGCGGCGCGAATTCGACGACGTGCGTCTCGAGCCCCATGTCGCGCAGCGCCTTCGCGCATTCGAGGCCGAGCAGCCCGCCGCCGACCACGACGCCGCGCTTCGCATGCGTGCCGCACGCCTGCATCGCTTCGAGATCCTCGATCGTCCGGTACACGAAGCAGCCGTCGCGATCGTGGCCCGGCATCGGCGGCACGAACGGGCGCGACCCCGTCGCGAGCACCAGCTTGTCGTACGCGAGCGTTTCGCCGGATGCGAGCGTGACCGTATGCGCGGCGCGGTCGATCGACGCGACTTGCGCGTTCAGGCGCAGGTCGAACTGCGGATGACGCTCGAAGAAGCCGGGTTCGACGAGCGACAGGTCGTCCGCCGACTTGCCCGCGAAGAATTCGGACAGGTGCACGCGGTCGTACGCCGGGCGCGGTTCCTCGCCGAGCACGGTGACCTGCAGCGCGCCCGCGGCGCCCGCTTCCGCCGCGACGCATTCGAGGAGCTTGTGGCCGACCATGCCGTGGCCGATGACGATGAGTTTCATGGTGACGTTTCCTTCGGTCGATCAGTTCGCGACGGTGCTGGCAGCCAGCGCGCGGTCGCGCAGCTCGGCTTCGCGCGCCTTGTGTTCTTCGCTGAAGCGCACGGCCATCGCGCACAGCGCGGTCGCGGTGACGGCCAGGCCGAGCAGGCTCAGCGTGTGCTGCACGTCGCCGACGCCTTTCAGCAGGAAGCTCGCGGCCACCGCGCCGACGTTGCCGCCCGCGCCGACGATCCCCGCCACGCCGCCGAGGGCCTTGCGGTCGATGAACGGCACCAGCGCGTAGGTCGCGCCGCACGCCATGTGCGTGAACAGGCCGAACGTGAGCATCGCGACGAGCGCGACGCCGATGCTTTGCGCATGCGAGAACCAGATCAGCCCGAGTCCTTCGCCGACGATCAGCGCGCACAGCAGCGTCGCGCGCACGTCGAGGCTGCGGCGCGCGGCGATCTTGTCCGACAGCCAGCCGCCGAGCGCGCGGGCGAACAGTGCGAGCAGCCCGAACAGGCCGACCGCGAAGCCGGCGTCCTTCAGCGACAGGCTGAAGTGATCGACGTAGTACAGCGCGGCGATGTTGTGGATGAACACCTCGACGCCGAAGCACGCGCCGTACGTGACGAACAGCATCCACACGCGATAGTTGCCGCAGGCCGCGAAGAAGCTCGCCCAGCCGCCCTTCTTGCCGCTGTCGACCGTCACGCCTTCCTTGCGCAGCGCGATGATGTCTCCTTGCGGGCAATCCTGCGTGAAGCGCCAGTACGCCCAGGCCATCACGAGCATCGCGACGCCCGGCACGACCAGCGCGATGCGCCACGACGAATCCTCGCCGAAGCCGAGCATCAGGCCGGCGGCGACGAGCAGCGGCATCAGCGCCTGCGTGGCGCCTGCGCCGGCGTTGCCCCAGCCGGCCGTCGTCGCGTTCGCGGTGCCGACCACGTTCGGCGCGAACATCACCGACGTGTGGTACTGCGTGATCACGAAGCCCGCACCGATCGCGCCGATGCCGAGCCGGCAGATCAGGAACGACAGGTAGTCGTGCGTGAACGACACCGCGAACACGGGGATCGCGCCGAGCAGCAGCAGGCCGACGTACACGCGGCGCGGGCCGAAGCGGTCGCACAGCGGGCCGACCAGCAGCCGCACGGCGATCGTCGCGGCCACGGCCGCGATATTGATGTTGGCGACCTGTGCCGCGGTCAGGTGGAATTCGCGTGCGATCAGCGGCATCAGCGGCGCGCACGCGAACCATGCGAAGAAGCACACGAAGAACGCCATCCACGTCAGGTGGAACGCGCGCATCGGCGCGGTGCGGAAGCTGAAGAGATCGATACGGGTAGCTTTGTCGGTCATGTCATCCGCCAAACGAAAAACGGCGTCCTGCGCACCCGGTCTCGTCGAGACCCGATGCGTAGGACGCCGTTGCCCATGAAGCCCGTTGCCGGGCGCGTCTGTAATCGGTACTGCCGGACGAATCGCCATTGATCCGCCCGAACCTCCTAACGCAAACGCCGTGCCATGTCGTCGCGAATCGGGCCCACAGCCCCGCCCCGCAAGGCGCGTCGGACATCATGCGACGCGCGGCGCCCTGCGACCCACGATGCGCCGTGAGGCAGCGAGGCACAGATGTGGTGCGCTGCAGCACTGTCCCCGTGCGACATCGCGGTGCGCGCTGACGGGGCACGATGCACGCCGATGCGGCATTGCGTCTGCCAGCGCGCGACTGCTGCATGCATGCCCGGGGGCATCACGCGGCGCGTACGCGCCGTTCCCGCCGTGCCGGCGCGACGTGTCATGCCGGTTGGCCCGGATATTGCTGAACCTGATGCATGACACCGGCAACGGCGCCGGTGGGCAGCCCCCGCAAACCATGCCCGTCGTACCGGCGGGCCGATCAGGACAACGGCGTCCCTCCGTGCACGGCACGGCCGGATGCCGGTGCGTTTCGACCGCCCGCCGACGCCGCGCAGACAACGCGCTATCGACCGCCGCATGCAGGCGGCACTGGAACACGACATGACGACAGGCAAAGTCACGCTGCTGGGCGCCGGCCCCGGCGATCCCGATCTCCTCACGCTGAAGGCCGTGAAGGCGCTGGCCGCCGCCGACGTGCTGCTGCTCGACGATCTCGTCGCGCCCGGCATCGTCGAACTCGCGCCGCAGGCACGCGTGATCCGCGTCGGCAAGCGCGGCGGCTGCCGCTCCACGCCGCAGGCATTCATCGAGAAGCTGATGCGCCGCTACGCGCTGCGCGGCGCGCACGTGGTGCGCGTGAAAGGCGGCGACGCGCTGCTGTTCGGGCGCGCCGGCGAAGAACTGGCGACGCTGCGCGCCGCCGCGATTCCGGG
>NZ_JAAGPB010000040.1:0-35028 GCF_017104585.1 Burkholderia sp. Ac-20392 | reverse complement strand
GTGCCGACGATCGCCGCGAGCGCATACACGGCCGGCGCGGCCAGCCAGCCTTGCGCGGCGCCGAGCAGGAACACGCCGGCGGCCAGCGCCTCGACGCCCTGGCAGATCGTCGCGATGCGCCGGCGATCGTAGCGGTCGGCCACCTGCCCGACGACGAGCGTCAGCGCGAACATCGGCACGAACTGCGCGAGGCCGACGAGACCGAGCGCGAACGCGCTGTGCGTGAGCGCGTACACGTACCAGCCGATGGCGACCGACAGGATCTGGAACGCCAGGGAAGACATCACGCGCGTGCCCCAGAAACGCTGGAACGGGACATGGCGGAACAGGTTGGCGGGTAACGGGGATAAAGGACTGGGGTCGGGCACGGAGTCGGTCATCGAAGTCTCGGCGGTCGGCGCTGCGCGCCGGTACCGGTCGGGAAACGACTGCACACGCCGGTGCGTGCGCGCGACAACGGTGCAGACGCGGCCAAAGCGCGATGATATCGCCAACCGCGGAAAACGGGCCGTGGCCACGAGTGCCGACGATTCCGGCGGCCGCGTTGACCGCGGCCGCCGGTGGGTCGCTCGAGCCGCCTATCCTCGGATGCACGCGGCCCGCGCGCTTCACTGCGGCGGGACGCCGGTCTCGCTCGAGCCCATTGCCATGCCGAACAGACGTTGACCGTCCGGCGTGTCCTCGACTCTCCAGCCTTCGGCGCTCAACGCGTCCCGGATCCGGTCGGCTTGCGCCCAGTCCTTGTCCGCCCTCGCACGCGCTCGCTCACCGAGCAACACACGGACGTGTTCCGGAACATCGAACGCAACCGGCCTCCATTCGCGCAAACCGAGTCCCAGCACCGTATCGAAGCTGTCCACGGTCGCTTTCAGCGTGGCGGGCGGCAGGTTGCTCCTGACCAGATCCCACAGCACCGCGAGCGCCCTCGGCAGATTCAGGTCCTCGTTCACTTCCGCATCGAATCGCGCGGCGAAATCCGCATCGACGCGCCCGCCGTCCGGCCAGCCGGCATAGAGGTGCCGAAGCCGATTCAGCGCGGTTTGCGCCGCATCGAGCGACTCCCACGTGAAATGCAGCTTGCTTCGGTAATGGGCCGTCAGGCACAGGTAGCGGTACGCGAGCGGATCGACACCGCGGCGCTGCAAGGTCTGCAGACGGACGAAGTCGCCGCTCGACTTCGACATCTTCGTATGGACGTCGAGCGTCAGGAAGTGCCCGTGCATCCAGTAATTCGCGAGCTGCGTGCCGTGGGCCGCCCGCGTCTGCGCGATCTCGTTGCTGTGATGCACGGCGATATGATCCTCGCCGCCGCAATGGATATCGAACAGCGTCCCGAGATACTTCGCCGACATCGCCGAGCATTCGATGTGCCAGCCCGGAAAGCCGCGACCCCACGGGCTGTCCCATTCCATTTGCCGCTGGACGTCGGCCGGGCTGAACTTCCACAACGCAAAATCCGTGATGCTCCGCTTCCCGCCCAGCGCCACCCGCTTGCCCGCCTGCAACCCCGCGCGGTCGAGCCGTGCGAGATAACCGTAGTCGTCCTGCCGACTGGTGTCGAAGTACAGGCCGTCGTCCGTCCGGTAGACGTAGCCGGCCCGGTCGAGCGTATCGATGAACGCGATCTGTTCGGCGATGTGATCGGTGGCACGGCACCAGATCGTCGGCTCGAGCAGGTTGAGCGCGTGCCAGTCCCGGACGAACGCCTCGGTGTAGCGCCGGGCGATGGCCCACGCGGATTCGCCGGTCCGACGGCTCCCCTTCTCCATCTTGTCTTCGCCTTCGTCCGCATCCGAAGTCAGGTGGCCGACGTCGGTGATATTGACGACGTGCCGGACCTCGTAGCCGTTGCGCTCCAGTACGCGGCGCAGGAGATCCTCGAACACATAGGTTCTCAGGTTGCCGATGTGGGCATCGTCGTAGACCGTGGGGCCGCAGCAATACATGCCGACCTGCCCGGCCCGGATTGGCGTGAAGGGGCGCACGGTACGCGACCAGGTGTCATACAGCGCAAGCGGCATCGAGTTTCTCCGTCCCGAAAGTGTCGGCCCAAAAACAAAAAGGCCGCCTGTTTTGCATCACAGGCGGCCGGAAGGCGATTGCTTGAATGTTTAGCGAGTTCGCTAGACGCAACTTCCCCCAGGCATGTTCTGACAACATGCGCGGATCAGCGAGGAGGGGGACGTGGCGCGATTCAGCATGCGGACGATGCTAGCGCCTATAGACGGCAATGGTCAATACCGTCGAGCCGCCATTCCCGGTGACGGTCCCGGGTTGGCGGCCGGGCGGCCGGCACTGGCCGGACGCATTTCATGCCCGCTGACACCCGTCAAAAAAAAAGCGCGAACCTCGGTTCGCGCCAAAGAGAGACCGCTCGCTGAAGACGTCGCTGCCCCACACCACCCCGCTTAGAACGAATGCCGCATCCCGATCCGCACGTCGGCCTGCGTCTGCGTCGTCGACGGCGTGAAGCTGTAGCCGATCACCGCATCGACGCCTTGCGACGCACGCAGGTAATCGCCGGAGAGGTACACGTCCGTGCGCTTCGACAGCATGTAATGCAGGCCCGCCGTACCCTGGTTCCAGTGATGGCCTTCGAAGCGCGTGTGCTGGTAGCCGGCAATGAGGCTCAACGCCGGCGTGAACTGGTACGAGCCGCCGCCTTCGTAGACCTGCATGTGCGACGACTGGCCGAAGCCCTTGATCGTCGTGTACGAGAAGTTGCCGTCGAGCGTCAGCTTGCCGATCGTGTAGCTCGTGCCGATGCCGAACGTACCCTGGCTGTCGACATCCATCGGCGTGTTCGCGAACAGGTCGGTGCGTGCGCCGGTCGCCGGATCGACGGTGACGGTCTGCTGGCCGAGGAACGTATGCGTGCCGATCATCGCGTACGGGTCGAACGCATAGATGCCGTTCGGGTTGTTCAGGCGCGTGTACGCGGCGCCGATCGAGAAGTCGCCCTTCGTGAAGCTCGCGCCCGCACTCCATGCGCTGTTGCGGTGGAAGTTGCCCGCGACGTTGCCGAACGAGTACATCGCGCCGAACTTGAAGCCGCTCAGGTCGTTCGACAGGAACTTCACGGAGTTCGGCAGGCGGTCGCCGTTGAAGCGGTCGAAGTCGCCCTGGTGGATCGCATAGCCGCTGCCCCACGCGGAGATGTTGTAGATCGACACGAGTTCGTTCGTGATGTCGAGCTGGTTGCCGAACGACAGCGTGCCCCAGTCGTTCTGCAGGCCGACATACGCCTGGCGGCCGAACTCCGAGCCGCCGAAGCCGAGCTGCCCGGTGCCGAGGCGGAAGCCGCTCTCGAGGGTGAACACGGCCTTCAGGCCGCCACCGAGATCTTCCGTGCCCTTGAGGCCGAAACGGTTCCCGTACGCGACGCCGTCGTCGAACTTGACCACGTGCGAGCCGCCCGTGTTGTTCACGTACGTGATGCCCGCGTCGAGAATCCCGTACAGCGTCACACTGCTCTGCGCATGCCCGATGGCGGGTACACAGGCCGCGCATGCAAGCGCGGCGGCTACGGCAACTTTCGTATGCTTCATTATCGACCACCCTCCCTGAACCGTTCGATGGAAAGAACCTCGTCCCGGCGCGTGCAACGATGCGCCGGTGGATTCGAATTCAGTACGCCCGCTGGCTTCGGCATTTCGTTTTCCGCAATAACGCAGCCATTGGCGAAAAATACAAACCCATATTTCGGGTCACCCGTCTGAAGGCGACACCAAATGGTCACGATGCGACCGGTCGGGAAAACACGTAGACGGCGGCACGGTCAAAACCGGCCGCCGTGAGGGAGGGAATCAGTGACTGTCGAGGGCCGCGCGCACGGCCGGCAGGCCCGGTGCGCCGGCCGCCGTCGTCACGCCGTCCAGCCAGCCGGCGACCAGCGCCGGGTCGGCCTTCAGCGCATGCTGCGCCGCCAGCGCGGGCGACGTCTTGTGGTCGAGCATGTCGGCGATCATGCGGTTCTCGACGTCGACGGAGAACGTCATCTGCCGGAACAGCCGCGCGAGGTTCGCGCACTGGCCGGCAAACCCGGCGCGCGTGACCGTGTTGACCGTCGCGCCGCCGTAGTTCGGGCCGAAATACGCATCGCCGCCCGACAGGTAGGTCAGGTGGAACTTCGTGTTCATCAGATGCGGTTCCCACGCGAGAAACACGATCCAGCGCTTGTCGCGCACCGCGCGCTCGACCTGCGTGAGCATGCCCGTCTCGCTCGATTCAACCAGCGACCAGTTCGCCGGGCCGAGCGCATGGTCGGACAGCAGCCGCTTGATGTTCTGGTTCGCGGGCGCGCCGGGCTCGATCCCGTAGATCTTGCCGCCGAAGCGATCCGCGTAGCGCGCGAGATCGGCAAACGTATGCACGCCGGCGGCCGCCACATAGTCGGGCACCGCGAGCGTGAACTTCGCGCCGCTCAGGTTCGCGTGCAGCACGTCGATCGATTTCTCGTCGACGAACGGCTTCACGAGCGGCGCCTGGGCGGGCATCCAGTTGCCGAGGAACACGTCGACCTGCCCTTTCTTGAGCCCCTGGTACGTAATCGGCACCGACAGGTTCGCCACGTCCTGCCGGTAGCCGAGCGCCTTCAGCACGACGCCCGCCATCGCGTTCGTCGCATCGATGTCGGTCCAGCCGGGCGCCGCCATCTTCACGTCGCCGCACGTCTGCGGGTCGGCCGCGTGCGCGGCCTGCGTCGTCATCAGGCACGCGGCCGCGGCAAGCGCCGCGCCGATCCGGATTGCTGCATTGCATTGCCGTTTCATCGTCCGCTTCCTCCGTCGTTCTTCAGTAATCGCGATACGGGACGCTCAGCGCCCGATGCGCGGAAAACGCGCCATCGCCTCGAGCGTGTCGAGTTCGATGTGATTGCGCATGTAGCGCTGGCTCGCGTCGGTGAACGGCTGCCAGTCCCACGCCTGGATGCGGCCCTGCGTCGTCGCCGCGTAATGGAAGCGCCGGCGCCGCTGGCTCGCGCGCACCTGCCGGTCCAGCTCGGGCAGGTTCCAGCGCTGCGCGGCTTGCGCGCGGAATGCGGCGAGCACGTCGGCCGCTTCCGGCGTATCGGCGAGGTTCGTCAGCTCGCGCGGGTCGTCGGAGAGGTGGTAGAGCTGGTCGGGATCGAGCGGGCAATGCACGTACTTCCAGTCGCCGCGGCGAATCATCACGACCGGCGCGACCGCGCCTTCCGCCAGGTATTCGCCGAGCGCGACGTCGTGCGACGGCGTGCCTTGCAGGTGCGGCACGAGGCTCGCGCCATCGACCGGGTCAGGCCAGCCGCCGGCCGGCGCGGCCCCGGTGAGGTCGACGAGCGTCGGCAGCAGGTCGACGTGCGACACGGGCCCGCGCACGCGCGCGGCGTCGAAGCGGCCCGGCGCATGCACGATCAGCGGCACGCGGCAACCGCCTTCGAAGAACGTCATCTTGTACCAGAGCCCGCGCTCGCCGAGCATGTCGCCGTGGTCGGACGTGACGATCACGATCGTATCGTCGGCGAATCCGCACTGTTCGAGCGCGCCCAGCACGCTGCCGAACTGCGCATCGACGTAGGACGTCGCGCCGTAGTAGGCGCGGCGTGCGGCGCGGATCTGCGCGTCGGTGGGCGGCGTGCGGTCGTTCTCGCAGACGAAGCGCAGCCGCTGCGAATGCGGGTCGCTGTCGGCTGCATCGAGCCGCACGGCCGGCATGTCGATCTCGTCGTCGCTGTATTGATCCCAGTATTCGCGCGTGATCGCATACGGATCGTGCGGATGGGTCAGCGACACGACCATGCAGAACGGCCGCGCATCGTGCCCGGCCGCACGCTCGCGCGCGACGTCGTACAGCTTCTGCTTCGCGGCGAACGTGACTTCGTCGTCGAAATCGAGCTGGTTCGTGCGCACGCACGGGCCGGCCTCCAGCACCGAACTCATGTTGTGATACCAGCTCGGCCGCTCGGTCGGGCTGTCCCAGTCGGGCACCCAGCCGAAATCGGCCGGATAGATGTCGGTCGTGAGCCGCTCCTCGAAGCCGTGCAGCTGATCGGGCCCGCAGAAATGCATCTTGCCGGACAGCATCGTCCGGTAGCCGCCCGCGCGCAGGTAGTGTGCGAACGTCAGGGTTTGCGCCGGCAATTCGGCGGCGTTATCGTAGGCGCCGATCCCCGACGGCAGCTTGCCCGTCAGCAGCGAGAAACGCGACGGCGCGCACAGCGGGCTCGCGCAGTACGCGGCGTCGAATACGACGCCTTGCGCGGCGAGACGGTCCAGCGTCGGCGTGCGCGCGACGCGATTGCCGTAGGCCGGCAGCGCGAACGGCGTGAGCTGGTCGGCCATCAGGATCAGGATGTTGGGTGTCGGGTTCGTCATCGGCAGTCGTGGGGAAAACGGTGTTCGAATGGAACGGCGCGCCGCTCGCGCAGCGAGACGTCCGGCATGACGGAAGCGGCTCGACGAAAGTACCGCGCGGGCGAGCCGCGCTGGCTAGAATCGCGGAATGCGTGGCGCCGCGCGCCGCCCGTGAAGCGGGCTGTCAAGCGGGCCGTGAAACTCGCATGCCGCACCGTCCGAAGCACTATCGCCCGCCCGAATTCGCGCGGGTAGGCGTCCGGCCCTTATGGGGCCATTAGAGAGACTTATGTCGAAATCCGAACCGTTACCGTCGATGCAGGCGCTGCGCGCGTTCGAATCGGCCGCCCGGCTCGCGAGCTTCACGGCCGCCGCGCGCGAGCTCGGCTCCACCCAGCCGGCCGTGAGCCAGCAGGTGTTCCAGCTCGAGGCCGAACTGGGCGTGCCGCTGTTCGAGCGCAGCCCGCGCGGCGTCACGCTGACGGCCGACGGCCAGTGCCTGTACGAAGCCGTGCGGCTGAGCCTCGACACGCTGCGCGGCGCGACCGCGACGCTGCGTGCGCGCCGCGAGCACGGCGCGCTCACGATCGTCACCGACTTCGGCTTCGCGACCTACTGGCTGATGCCGCGCCTGGCCGGGCTGAAGCGCGTGATGCCGGATGTCGACGTGCGCGTCGTCACGTCACAGGATTACGACGCGCAGCGCGACCATGGCGACATCGCGATCCTGTTCGGCGACGGCCACTGGCCGTCGTGCACCGCCGCGCGCCTCTTTCCGGAATCGGTCACGCCCGTGTGCTCCCCGGCGTTCCGCGACGCGCACCCGCACGTCGCACGGGCCGAGCACCTGCTCGCCCTGCCGCTGCTGCACGTGCAGCCGACCCGCCCCGAGCGCTGGCTGTCGTGGTCCGGCTGGTTCGACGCGCACGGCCTCGATACGGCCGCCGCCGCGCGCGGCGTGACCTTCAACAGCTACGCGCTCGTGATCCATGCGGCGCTGCTCGGCGAACGCGTCGCGCTCGGCTGGTCGCCGCTCGTCGACGAACTCGTCGCGTCCGGGCAGCTCGTGAAGCTCGTCGACGCGCCGGTCGTGACGTCGCGCGGCTACTTCCTGGTGCGGCCGCCGCAGCGGCCCGAGCCGGACGCGACCCACGTGTTCCGGCGCTGGCTGCTCGACGCCTGCGCGAGCGCGTGACGGGCCCTGCCCGCCGCCGCGCGCTGGCGCGCCGATACCAGCCACACGGCGCGTTGGTTCTATCCGCCCCAAAATCGTCCTGATTTACTTGAGCCTCCCGCTACCCGCGCGGCGCGGCGCTTTCGTGCGCCGCCGCACGGCCGTGCGCCCATGCCATCCGAGGAATCTCATGACCGCCGAGCACCGCCCCGATCAATTCGTCCTGACACTGTCGTGCCCGAGCGCGGCCGGCCAGGTCGCCGCCGTCGTCGGCTTTCTCGATCGCCATCGCTGCTATGTCGATGCGCTGAACGTGTTCGACGACGATCTCAGCAACCGCTTCTTCGTGCGCTGCGTCTTTCATCCGACGGATGAAACGCTGCAGATCGATGCGCTGCGCCACGAATTCGCGCCGATCGCGGCCAGCCTCGGCGGTGAGCAGGGCGACATGCAGTGGGCCATCCACGACGTGAACGCACGGCCGAAGGTGCTGATCATGGTGTCGAAGCTCGAGCACTGCCTCGCGGACCTGCTGTTCCGCTGGCGGATGGGCGAGCTGAAAATGGACATCGTCGGCATCGTGTCGAACCATCCCGACTTCGAGCCGCTCGCCGTGCAGCACGGGCTGCCGTTCCGCCACTTCCCGATCACGGCCGATACGAAGGCGCAGCAGGAGGCGCAGTGGCTCGACTTCTTCGAATCGAGCGGCGCCGAGCTCGTGATCCTCGCGCGCTACATGCAGGTGCTGTCGCAGGAGACGAGCGCGAAGCTCGCGAACCGCGCGATCAACATCCATCATTCGTTCCTGCCCGGCTTCAAGGGCGCGAAGCCGTATCACCAGGCCCATGCGCGCGGCGTGAAGCTGATCGGCGCGACCGCGCACTTCGTCACCGACGATCTCGACGAAGGCCCGATCATCGAGCAGGTCGTCGAGCGCGTCGATCATGCGCTGCGCCCCGAGCAACTGCTCGCGGTGGGGCGCGATGTCGAATCGCTCACGCTCGCGCGCGCGGTGAAGGCGTTCATCGAACGGCGCGTGTTCCTGAACGGCGATCGGACGGTGGTGTTTTCGTAACGCACGAACGGCGCGACGCTCACGTCGTGGCCGACGGCACGCGCGCGGGCGCCGTGCCGGTTCGACGCGCCCTGCGCCGCAGGTACAGGTTGTTCAGGATCAGCGCCGTGCCCGTCAGGGCGGCGCCTGCGATCTGCGCATGATTGGGCACCAGCCCCGTGAACGCGGAAACGATGAAGGCGGTGATCGGCACGATGTCCATGAACAGCGTGCCGTTCATCGGCCCGAGCATCCGGTTGCCCGTCATCCACAGCAGGATCGCGCCGAAACCGGCCACCGGCCCCATGTACACGAGATGCGGCAGCACCGCGTGCACGGCGGCCAGTGACGGCGCCGCGATCCGGTGCGTGACGATCAGCACCAGGTTGACCGCGACGATCGTGGTCAGTCCGAGCCACGTCGTGAAGGTCGTGTATTTCAATGCGGACCAGCGGGTGAAACGCGCCGCGCCGAACGTATAGACGACCCAGCACAATGCACCGACGATGATCAGCGCATTGGCCGCGTAGTGCTGCGGTTCGTGCAGCGCGGCGATCACGTCGCCGCGCGTGATGACGAGCGCCACGCCGGTAAAGGACAGCACGACGAACAGCACCGACACCGGTGCGGGCGCGACACGCCGCACCAGTGCGTTGAGCAGGAGCCCCATCATCGGCTGCGTCGCCATCATGATCGAAGCGGTCAGCGCGCCTTCGTCGCCGGCCAGTTGCTGGCCCAGGAACACGAACGATCCGAATCCGCAAAAGCCGATCGACCCGAGCAGCCACGCGAGCGCCACCGGCTCGCCGGCCGAACGGAACGCGCCGGGCCCTTCGACGATCCGCAGCAACGCAATGAAGCCCGTGCCGGCAATCAGGTAGCGCAGCGACGTGAACGTAAACGGATCGATGTACCGCAACGCATCGGTCATCACCGGAAACATCACGCCCATCAGGATCGTCGCGGCCACACATGCCACGACGCCTTTCCCGTACGCGTTCGCGCCAGGCGTTGCGAGTGTTGCGTTATTCATGACTGATCATTCCCAAATTAATTGAAAAATGATGCCGGTGCGGCTGCGCGCAGCGGCAGCGTCGTATCACAACTTCCTTACGGTTCTTGCGTGCCCTTCACGATATCGATGCGGGTATCCGGAACGTCCCACATTTGAAACCGATCATTCTCAAAATAATCAAAAAAAATCAGATCAGCGCCCGCATCGCGATTTCGACGATCGATGCCAGCTCCGCCTCCGACGCACTCGACTTGCCCAACACGCGCATGCCCTGGATCAGGCACAGCAGGAACCGGCCCACCTCTTCCGGATCGAGATTCCGGTCGAAATCGCCCGACTGCTGGCCGCGCGCGATGACCAGGCTGAATTGCGTGCCGATGCGCAGCAGCGTCGATTCGATGTACGGGCGCAGTGTGTCGTCGCCGGGCAGGAGTTCGACGGCCGAATTCGTGATGAAGCAGCCGCGTCGCTCCGACAGCCTCACACCGATTTCCGTGTAGTACAGGAGCGCCTCCCTGAGGGCCTGCCGCGGCGGCAGATCCGCCGCGAGACGCTCCTTGAGCCGCGCGATCGCACCTTCCGCATAGCGGTCGAACGCGGCGACCAGCAGCCCGTGCTTGTCGCCGAACGTGCGGTACAGGCTGCCGCGAAAGACGCCGGTCGCCTCGCACAACGCGTCGATCGACGTCGCGTGATATCCCTGCTCCCAGAACACGCGCGCAGCGGCGTCGATCACCTCATCGGTGTCGAATTCGCGTGGGCGCCCCCGGTCGCGGGCGCCGGAGGATATCGAGGTCGGGCTCATGGGTGTCGATATTAGAACCGATCATTCTCAAAATCAAGCGGCCATGCCCGGTTGCGTGGCCAGACTCCGGGAATGACATACGCCGGACCGATCAGGGTGTCGATGGATCGAAGCCGGGAAACTGCTGCCCGGCGTCCGCGGACGAGAGATAGGACGCGCTGCGTTCCAGCGCACCCGTGCGGATCAGTTGACCGCACGCACGGCAGCGATAAAGCTCGGACTGCATGGGTTCATTCACCGCGACCTCATCGTAGTTCGATGTGGGCACCGGGAATGTCAGGCAGGTGGAACACGGCATCACGATTTCCCGGCGGCAGGCATCCTGTCATGCCGGCATTATCGCGTATGACGCGCCGCAGTCGCGCGACGGCCCCGTGTGCGGTTTCCGGAGCCATCGCGTGCTGCGGCACGCACGTATTACCTCGTCACTTCACCCACGCGAAGTAATACGACAACCAGATCGTCAGCCCCGCACCGATCAGCGCAACGTAAGGCATCAGGTTCAGCCACATCGCGCGCTTCGGCACTTCGAGTTCCATGTCGCGCTGCATCTGCGCGGGGAAACGGCCGCGATCCTGCCAGTAGTGGCGGAACAGGAACACCGGCACGATCAGCAGCATCGCGATCAGCCCGTTGCGCAGCGTACCGTCGCCCTGCAGATTCGCACCCGCGCCGACATAGACGAGGTTCGCGTACCCGCAGATCGAGCCGCCGACCAGCAGCCACGTCGGGCAGCGGAACGGCCGATCCCAGTTGCCGCGATCCATCCGGTGGATCCAGCCCGACTGAAGATTCAGGAATACGAACAGCATGTAACAGACGTTCGAGATCGACAGCACCGTCATGTAGTCCGACATCATCAGCAACACGAGGTTGAAGCCGAGATCAGTCCACATCGCGCGCGTGGGCGAGCCGTGCTCGTTCACGTGCGACAGGTACTTGGGCAGCCAGCCGTCGACCGATGCCTGGTACAGCGTGCGCGACGAGCCCATCATCGACGTCATCACGATCAGCAGGATCGACAGCATCAGCATCACGACGACCGCATTCGCGACCCACGCACCACCGCCGACGATCTTCGCCATCGCGGCCGCGACGCCGGTGCCGTCGCCGATCGACGGATCGAGCATCGCCTGCGTGCCGAGCGCGCCCTGGAACGCCATCGGCACGAGCGTCATCACGACGAGACACAGTGCGCCCGACCAGAAGATCGCCTTGGCGGTATCGCGACGCGGATCGCGGAATTCACGCGTGTAGCAGACGGCCGTCTCGAAGCCGTACGACGCCCAGCCGGCCATGAACATCGCACCGAGCGCCATCGTGACGCCCTGCCCGTTCCACGAGCCGAACGTCGCGGCCGTGAGATTGCCGTGCGCGTCGTGACCGAGCGGCAGCAGCGGGAGCAGGTTCGACATCGGCACGTCGCCCGTGATGAACGGCACGATGCCGACGATCAACAGCGGCGTGAGCGACGCGATGCCGAGAATGCGCTGCGTACGCGCAGCCTTCGATGCACCGCTGTGCTGAAGCTTGAACGTAATGAGAAGCAGGATCGTCGCGATGATGAACGTCGCATTGATCCGCAGGGACAGACCCGGCTTGATGAACCCGAGATCCGCAACCTTGAGCTGCCAGTGCAGCACCGCCGCGTCGGCGGGAAAGAGACTCGTGAGCGCATAGCTCGCCGCGAGGCCGCAGCCGAGCGCGAGCATCGGCGACCACGCGAGCCAGTTGCACCACACGGAAACCGGGGCGATCAGCTTGCTGTAACGGACCCAGCCGATCGCGCCGTACACGGACGCGCCGCCCGATTTATGGGGAAATAGCCCCGATATTTCCGCATAAGTCGCGCTTTGAACCAGCCCCATCGTGATCGCGGCGATCCAGATCGCCCACGCGGGCTGGCCGATCGTCGCGCATACGCCGCCGATCGTGAACAGCACGCCAGCCGGCACGCCGCTCGTCACCCAAAAAGCGTCTTTCCAAGTCAGGCCACGATGCAGCGTGTGGCCCGTCGAATCATGTGAGATGGTTGCCTCAACATCACTGGTGCGGTTCGCACGCAGTCCTGCCTGACTCATCCAATTCCTCCTCTCGAGCAGAGTTAGCGCTTCAGCGCTTACTCTGGTCCGATGCAAAGCAGATGACTCCGCACAAGGGCCGTAGTGTAACAATTTACGGGCTTTCTTGCAGAATCAAAAAAATAATTCCGGGATATGACCGCATCGCAGTGCGATTATTTCGGCATCCTTTCGATCAATCCCGGACTGTCTCGTCGTAGTTTTATTGCGTCGTATCGTCGCGGTTTACTGCGCGCCTTCCGTCCACGCATTCACGCGATCCGCGTGCGCGGCGATCCACGCATCGGCGGCCGCATCGGGCTTCGAGCCGTTCTGGATCGCCAGCATCACGCTGTCGATTTCACCCGGCTTCCACTGGAATTTCTTCAGGAAGGCGACCACCGGCTTCGCCTTCGTTTCGAGCCCCGGATTCACGACGCTGTCGACGTGCTCCGCGCCGCCGAACACCTTCTTCGGATCCTCGAGGAAGCGCAGCTTCCACTTCGCGAACATCCAGTGCGGCGCCCAGCCCGTCACGATGACCGGCTTGTTCGCATTGACCGAACGCGACAGCTCGGCCGTCATCGCGCTGCCCGAACTCGGCATCAGCGTGTAGTTCAGCCCGTAGCTCTTGATCGCGTCGTCGGTCTTGCGCATCACGCCGGCACCGGCATCGATGCCGACGATCCGGCCGCCGAAGCTGCCCTTCTCCGCGTTCAGGTCGTCGATGCTTTTCGCCTTCACGTACGCGGGCACGATCAGGCCGATCTTTGCATCAGGAAAATTGGCGCCGAGGTCGACGACCTTGGCCTTGTACTCGTCCCAGTACGAGCCGTGCGTGACCGGCAACCACGCGGACAGCGTTGCGTCGAGATCGCCGCGCGCAACACCCTGCCACATGATCCCGGCGGCGACCGGCACGAGCTGAACCTGGTAACCGAGCTTCTTCTCGATCACGCGCGCCGCGACGTTCGACGTCGCCACGCTGTCGTCCCAGCCTTCGACGTAGCCGATCTTCAGCGTGGGCTTCGTATCGGCGAGTGCCGACGCGCTCAGCGCCACCATTGCCGACAGTGCGCCGGTCCACAACAGTTTTCCGAACAGCTTCATGGTCGATCTCCTTGATGTGCGCCTGCGCGCGTTGTCTCTCTAGGTTCTTCAACCACAAATCCGCGGTATCGTTGTTTTCCGACGGATGCTTGTCCGGGCGCGACGCGTCCGGACAGCCGATGGCGTGTTGCGACTACTTGTCGATCACGAGATCCGACAGCGGCTTGCTGCAGCACAGCAGCACCATCCCCTGGTCGATCTCGCGCTGGCGGATGCCGCCGTTGTGCTTCATTTCCACCTGCCCCGACACGAGCTTCACCTTGCAGGTGCCGCACATGCCCTGCGTGCACGAGGCCGGCAGCCGCACGCCCGACTGGCGCGCCGCATCCAGCACGTGCTGCTCCGAGCCGCACGAAATCTCGCGATTGCTCTTTGCGAAGCTGACCGTGTACTGCTTCGTGTCGGTGTCGGCGCCTTCAGCCGGCGGGGCGAGATCGGCGAGCAGCTCGTCGCTCGCGGTTTGCGCGAGCGTTTCGAACGAGAAGCTCTCCTCGTGATACTGCTTGCGATCGAAGCCGGCTTCGTCGAGCAGGTCGCGCACGGCCTTCATGTACGGCGCGGGGCCGCACGTGAAGATTTCGCGCTCCATGAAATCCGGTGCGATCAGCTTCAGCAGCGGCAACGTCAGGAAACCCGTGACGCCCGGCCAGTTGGTGCGGGCACCGACGCGCTCGACGACGAACGACGTGCGGAAGTTCGTGTGGTTCGACGCGATCAGGTCGAGCTCGCGCGCGAAGATGATGTCGTCCGGCGTGCGCGCGCTGTGCACGAACAGGATGTCGCGATCCTCGGCGAGATCATGGTGCGCGCGGCTCATCGACATCAGCGGCGTGACGCCCGAGCCAGCCGACAGGAACAGGTACTTGCGCGCCGGATGCCGTGCGCACGTGAATTCGCCGGCCGGGCCGAGCACGCGCACCGGCGCGCCCGGCTGCAGGTTGTCGTGCAACCAGTTCGACACCTTGCCGCCCGGCACGCGCTTCACCGTGATCGACACCGTGTGCGGCCGCGCGGGCGACGACGAGATCGTGTAGCAGCGGTTGATCGTTTCGCCGTCGATGTCGAGCTCGAGCGTGAGGAACTGCCCGGGCTCGAACGAGAACGAGCGGCCCTGCGGCGAACGGAAGAAGAAACTCTTCACGTCGTGCGTTTCCTGCCGCACGTGGCAGCACACCAGCGTTTCCTCGACGTCGCTCGTCCAGCGCTCGGGAAGGCCATTCCAGAACGCCGGGCGCGTCACCCGGCTGTCCGTCGGCTCGAAGTTGGCCGCATCTCGCATCATGTCTAGCTCCGCTTGTCCGCTGCTGTACGCTTATTCGCCGGTTTTTTCGGCGAGTCGGCCGATGTACCAGGCCGAGAATTTTTCGACGAGACCTTCCGTGAACGGCGAATACGGGCCCGGCTCGTACGCGCTGCTGGTCGCGCCGCGCTGCGAGAATTCGACGAGCGCGCGATCCTGGTCGTTGGTCGCGTTCCACACGGCCGTGAGGTTCTTCACGTCGTAATCGATGCCTTCCTTCGCGTCCTTGTGCACGAGCCACTTCGTGCGCACGAGCGTCTTGCCGGCCGACAGCGGGATCACCGAGAACGTCACGATGTGATCGCTCATGAAGTGGTGCCACGAGTTCGGCTGCGTCCAGAACGACAGCCCGCCGAGGTCGGCCTTGTCGAAGCCGCCGAGCAGCTTCTTCGACGCGACCTTCGCATCGAGCGTCTGCGATTCGCCGTGACGGTCGAGCGGCAGGCGCTGCGTGCGGAAACCCGTCACGTCGAGCAGCTTCTCGATCTCTTCGGACGGCAGGCCCATCTCGGCCCACTCCTTCCCGCGTCGTACGCATGTTTCCGCGAACGCATCCATGCCTTCGGCGTTGGCGTCGGAGCGCTGGTAGCCGAAACCGTATTCGTACAGCGAGATGGTGAGCTCCGGATGGTTCGCGACGCAGTGATAGCACTCGCGGTTGTTCTCCATCGTGAGCTTCCAGTTGCCTTCCTCGATGATGTCGATCTGCGCGGCGATCTTCGTGTTCGGCAGATCATGCGGCAGCAGGTACGGCTCCATCTCGGCGCGCAGCTGCGCAAAGTCGGTGGGCGGCTCCTCGGCGAGGCAGATGAAGATCAGGCCCGCGAGGTTCTCGACGTGCACCGACTTCAGGCTGTGCTTGCAGCGGTCGAACTTCTCGCCCATGTGCTCGGCGAACATCAGCTGGCCCGTCAGGTTGTAGGTCCAGCTGTGGTACGGGCACACGATGTTGCCGACCGAGCCCTTGTCTTCGTTGCACAGGCGCGCGCCGCGGTGACGGCATACGTTGTGGAACGCGCGGATCGCCATGTCGTCGTCGCGCACGATCAGGATCGAATCGTTCCCCAGTTCCACGGTCACGTAGTCGCCCGGTTCCGGAATGTCCGGTTCGATCGCCACCTGGATCCAGTGCTGGCGGAAAATCGCCTCCATGTCGAGCGCGAAGATGTCCTCGCTCGTGTAGAACGGCGCTTCGAGGCTGTGCCCTTCCTTGCGCCGCTCGATCAATGCACGAATGTCTGCCGATACTTTCATCGTTTGCTCCGGATTCCTTGCATCCCTGGGTTCTTGCCGACAGGCATCAAAATCAGTAGTCGATGAGCTGATGCTCGCGCAAATACGCGAGGATCACTTGTGCTTTTTCGACCGAACTCCCTTCATTTACGACGTTGCCGCCACGGCTTTCGGTCGTCGTCGCGGACAGCATCCGGGCATGCCCGGAGCGCTTCTCGGCGGCGACCAGCTTTACGGGTTTACGCTCGACCGGACCGACCGTCCACGCGGCCGCGTCGGCGTCCGCGCCGGGCGCCGCGAGCGCGGGCCGGATCGCGCCGGCACGCAGCCTTGCGTACGCGTAGCTCGGCTCGGCATTGGCGAGCGGATGGACGGCGACGACGGCCGGCAGCGCCGCGTCGACGCGCCGCCGCAGCCCTTTCGGCAAGAATTGCCGGACGGCCACGCGGCCACCTTCGACCGTCACGTCGACGGCCGAGCCGACCAGCGGATAGCCGAGCGTCGCGGCGATGCGATACGGGAGCATGCCGGTGTCGTACGCGCCCTCGGCGCGCGTGCCGGTCAGCACGAGGTCGTAGTCCTCGACGCGCGCGGCAAGCGCATGCACGGCATCGTCGCCGTCGCGACAGGCCAGCACTTCGACCTCCCGTGCGCCGAGCGCGAGGTATTCGGCCAGCGCTGCATTCGCGGGGTCGCCCGCATGGATCACGTCGAGCTTCGCGTGATGCCGCTCGGCAAGCTGGCGGCCGGTTTCGAGCGCGGCCGCGTCGTTGCGGCTATAGCGCGCGACGCCGCTGACCGGATGGCGGCCGACGGACACGAGCACCGCAATGCGTTGCAGGGGGCGGGGGGCGTTCATGCGGCAACTCCTTCCGGTTCACGGGTGCCGACCGCGGCCGGCGATTCGCCACGCGCGGCGCGCGCGGCCTGCACCTGTTCGATCAAGGCCGCGATCGTGCCCTGCGCGTCGCCGACCACCGTCAGGTTCGCGCGCTTCGCGATCGGTGCGCTGCCGTCGAGGTTCACCGCGATCACGTGGCGGCAGTCCTTGATCCCCTGCAGGTGCTGCACCGCGCCCGAGATGCCGAACGCGATGTACACGCTCGCCTCGACCGTCTTGCCGGTGGCGCCGACCTGCTTGTCGCGCGTGAAGTGGCCGTTGTCGACCGCGACGCGGCTCGCACCGATCGCCGCGCCGAACGCACCGGCCAGCCGCTCGAACGCGCCGATGTCGGACACGCCGTTGCCGGCCGACACGATGAAATCGGCTTCCTCGAGCGCGACCTGCGCCGCATCGATTTCGTCGAGGCCGAGATCGCGGTACGGCTGCGCGGCGTCATGGGCCGGGCGGATGAAGTCGGCGGCGAGACGCTCGCCCGCGCCGACGAACGGCAGCTTCGCGTCGACCGCGTTCTGCGCGAGCAGGATCACGTCGGGCAGCGCACGGGTGGCAAACGCGCGCCCGGCCTGCGCATACGTGCCGACATGCCTGCCGTCGAGCTCGACGACGTGCGTCGCGACGCTCGCGCCCGCGGCCGCGGCGTAACGCCGGCCGAGATCGCCGTCGCCCGTCGCGTTGTCGGGGACGAACACGTGTTTCGGCGCGAGCGCCGCCACACAGGCCTGAAGTGCTTGCAATTCGCTTTCAGGGTCGAACGCGCGCCGATCGAAACCGGCGAGTTCCAGCAGCTTGTCGACGCCCAGTTCGGCCACGTCGTCCTTCAGTTCGCCAAATGCGAGCAGCGCGACTTCGGTATGCGCATCGGCGAGCAGCGCGGCGGCAGCGATTGCCTGCCGCGAATGATCGTCGAGCGCACCGCGTTCACCGTGCGCGACCACCAGCATCACGTGCTTCGGATCCTGCACCGCGCGGCGCGGCTTCGCGGCCGCCGCGCCATGACCGTGCGCGGACCATTGCGCGGCGTTCGCGTCGGCGCTGCCTTCCTCGCCGAGCGTGATGCGCTTCAGGCCCGCGGCCGTGATGATGAACGGCCGGCGCGGATCGATTCGTTTGATCGTATTCATCGATTCACTCCAGCGAGGCGGCGACGAGTTCGGCCACGTCGAGCACGTCGGGGCGCGGGCCCACGACGCCTTCGAGCATCGCCGTGCAGTTCGGGCAGGCAACCGCGACCACGTCCGCACCGATCGTGCGTGCGTCGGCGATGCGGATGTCGGGAATGCGCTGCTTGCCGGGGATGTCGGTCAGCGGCGCACCGCCGCCACCGCCGCAGCAGCGGCCGCGCATGCCGTTGCGCTCCATCTCGACGACCTGGATGCCGATCGTCTTCAGCAGCTTGCGCGGCGCTTCCGTCTCGCCGTTGTAGCGGCCGAGGTAGCACGGGTCGTGATACGTGGTGCGCTTCTCGCGCAGCGCGTCGACGGCCTTCGGCGCGATCTTGCCGCTCTCGGCCAGTTCGGCGAGGTAGGTCGTGTGGTGCTTGACCGTCACGCGCAGCCCGAGCGCACGGTATTCGTTGCGCAGGCTGTGCATCACGTGCGGGTCGGCCGTCACGATCTGCTTGTACGACAGCGTGCCGAGCGTGCCGATCAGGCGCTTCGCCATCTGCTGGAACGTCGCTTCGTCGCCGAGCCGGCGCGCAACGTCGCCCGTATCGGTTTCGGTCGAGCCGAGCACCGCGTAGTCCACACCCGCCTTGTTCAGCACCTTGACGAACGCGCGCAGCGTGCGCTGGTAACGCATGTCGAACGCACCTTCGCCCGCGACGAACAGCACGTCGACCGGCTTGCCCGGTTGTGCGACGGGCGCGCTCAGGTCGACCGACCAGTCGTAGCGCGCAGCCGTGTCGTAGCCGCCCATCGTGCCCGTCTCGCGCAGGTTCGCGAGCACTTCCTGGCCCTTGCCCGGCACCGTGCCGTGTACGAGCGTGCGGTTGCGGCGCATGTCGACGATCGCGTCGACGTGCTCGATCAGCATCGGGCATTCCTGCACACATGCGCGGCAGGTCGTGCACGACCACAGCGTCTGCTCCTCGATCAGGCCCGACACGATCGGGCCGTTCGGCTCGCCGCGGTGCTGGCCGACCGCGAGGCCCGGCGACGGGCTGCCCGCGTAGGCCGCATCGGTGCCGCCCGCCATCCCGACGACCAGATCCTGGATCAGCTTCTTCGGGTTCAGCGGCTGGCCCGACGCGAACGCGGGGCACGCGGCTTCGCACTTGCCGCACTGCACGCAGGCGTCGAAGCTCAGCAGCTGGTTCCAGCGGAATTCGACCGGCTTCTCGACGCCGTACTCCTGATGCTCGATGTCCGGCAGCTTCAGCGCGGTCGGCGGCGTGGCCGTGCCGTTGCCCGTGAACGATTCGCGGGTGGCCGCGAAACGCTCCTGGCGCGGGTGGAAGGCCAGGTGCAGGAGACCTGCGATCGCATGCTTCATCGGGCCGCCCTTCGCGGCGCCGACCGTCATCGTGAAGGCACCGACACCGATCAGCACGGCGCAGAGCACCGCGAACGCACCCGACATCGCGCCGGTCGGCACCAGCATGAACAGCACGAGGCCGAGCGCGAACGAGCCGAGCAGCCAGGGCAGCGTATTCCACGGGCCGCGCGACAGGCGGGCCGGCACGTCCTTCGCCGCGCGCCGGCGCCACACGAACACCGCGCCGACCAGCATCGCGAGCGCCGACAGGAAGATCAGCTTGTCGAGCCACGGCGAGTAGATCGCGAGGCCGTAGTTGATGAACACCAGCGCGAGCGCGCCGATCGCGCCGCCGGCCGTCGCGACGTGCGTCTTCGCGATGTACGGGTCACGGGCGACCACATGGTGCAGGTCGACGAAGTAGCGCTTCGGGATCGCGAACAGGTTCGCGACGCCGAACGAGCCGGGCGCGGTGGCGCGGCCCAGACGCCAGTAGGACGAGCGCTTCGCGACCGCGAACGCGAGCCCCGCCACCGACAGCCACAACAGGGCGGTAATGAGGAAGGACGGATTCATCGTTTAGAAATCCTTCACGAGACGCAGCGAGTCGTAGATCGCGCCGTGGACGTTGTGCATCGAGATGCAGTCGCCGACACGGAACAGCAGGAAACGGCCATTGCCGAGTTCTTCCGACAGGCACGGCTGCGGCTCGGCCGCGAACAGCGTGTGCGGATCGATCTGGCCGCGGTTCACCGATTCCGGCTTGAGCTTCCAGTACAGCTCGTCGTTCGGCGACGAACCGTTCTCGATCACCACCTGGTCGACCGCGCGTTCTTCCAGTTCTTCCGTGTACTCGTTGCGCAGCACGGCGATCAGCTTGCCGTCCTCTTCATAGACGCGATCGAGCATCGTGTTCGGCGTCGGGATCACGCCGAACGCGTACAGGCGGCGATAGAAGATCGGGAACGTCGTGCCGCCGCAATCGTCGGCGACCTTCACGTCCGGCGTGACGACCTCGACCTTCGAGCCGCGGCTCGCCATGAAGTCGGCCACGCCCGCGCCGGCATGCGTGCTCACGCCGTCGAACAGCAGCACGTTCTGCTTCGGCTCGACCTTGCCGGTCAGGATGTCCCACGAGCTGACGGCCAGCCCCTCGGCCACGCCCCAGCCCGGCACCTGCCACGTGAAGCTCGACCCGCCCGTCGCGAGCACGACGATGTCCGGCTTCTCGGCCATGATCATCTTCTCGTCGGCGGCCACGCCGAGCCGGCGGTCGACGCCCAGGCGCTTCGTTTCCATGTCGAACCAGCGGATGATCCCCGACATCTGTTCGCGCTGCGGCGCCTTCGCGGCGATCATCACCTGGCCGCCCACTTCGGCATTCTTCTCGAACAGCACCACGTCGTGGCCGCGCAGCTTCGCGACACGCGCCGCCTCGAGGCCCGCCGGGCCGGCGCCCACCACCACGACCTTGCGCTTCGGGCCGCGCGATTTCTCGATGATGTGCGGCATCGTCGCTTCGCGCGACGTCGCCGCGTTCTGGATGCACAGCACGTCGAGGCCGTTGTACTGGCGGTCGATGCAGTAGTTGGCGCCGACGCACTGCTTGATTTCGTCTTCGCGGCCGTCGCGGATCTTGATCACCATGTGCGGATCGGCGATCTGCGCGCGCGTCATGCCGACCAGGTCGATCATGCCGGTCGCGAGCAGGCGCTCGGCCTGGCCCGCATCGCGGATGCTCTGCGCGTGCATCACCGGAATCTTCACGACCGACTTGATGCCGGCCGCGAGATGCACGAACGGCTCCGGCGGCAGCGCCATCGGCGGCATGCAGTTGGCGATCGTGTTGTGCGTGTCGCCGCCCGAGCCGACCACGCTCAGGTAGTCGATCAGGCCCGTCTCCGACATCGCCTGCGCGATTTCCTTCAGCGCTTCGTGATCGAGGCCGTCCTCGTGGAATTCGTCGCCGCACATGCGCAGGCCGACGCAGAAATCCTTGCCCACCGCCTCGCGCACGGCCGTCAGCACTTCGATGCCGAAGCGCAGGCGGTTCTCCAGGCTGCCGCCCCATTCATCGGTGCGGTGGTTCGAACGCTTGCTCCAGAACTGGTCGATCAGGTGCTGGTGAGCGGCCGAGATTTCGATGCCGTCCATGCCGGCCGCCTTCACGCGCTTCGCCGCTGCCGCGAAATCGCCTATGATGCGGCGGATTTCCTCGATCTCGATGATCTTCGCGTTACCGCGGTGCACGGGTTCGCGCACGCCCGACGGCGACATCAGGTGCGGCCAGTGCTCGCCGTGGAACGACGAGCGACGGCCCATGTGCGTCGCCTGGATCATGATCTTCGCGCCGTGCTTGTGCATCGTATCGGCGAGGCGCGTGAGCGGATCGATGATCTTGTCGGTCGACAGGTTCACCGATTTCCACCAGCCCTGCGGGCTGTCGATCGACACCGGGCTCGACCCGCCGCAGATCGCGAGGCCCACGCCGCCCTTCGCCTTTTCTTCGTAGTAGCGGATATAGCGGTCGCCCGGCAGGCCGCCCGGCTCGGCATACACCTCCGCATGCGCGGTGCTGACGATCCGGTTGCGCAGCGTCAGCTGGTTCAGCTGCATGGGTTTGAACAGGTGGGGATAACGCATCGCTGGCGACCTCTGGCGTTCGAATGTCTCGTGTTGCGGGTGTTGTTGTGTTTCGGTGAATCAGTGCGTCAGTGCGCGATGGGCGACACTTCGAAGACGCAGTGGTCGTGATGCTCGGCCGCGCACTGCACTTCCTTCGATTGCGCACGCGGTGCGCCCTTGCCTTCCGGCGTCGTGTCGTTGACCCAGTCCATCGCGCCGGCGAACCAGCCCGCGAACATGTAGCAGAGCTTGCCTTCCTTGCCCGGCTGCTGGAGCACGAACGACGAGTGGCGCAGCTCGATCTTCGCGCGCGCGCTGGCCGGGTCGGCCTCGATGATCGAGAACAGGCCCCAGCCGCGCTGCGACAGGCGCTTCAGGTAGTGCTCGAATACCGCCATGCCGGTCAGGCCGTGCAGCTTCGCTTCCTTGTCGCACCAGTGGTAAGCGGACTTGTAGCCGGCCTTGTAGAGGATCTCGGCATACGCTTCGACGCCGAGCGCTTCCTCGACGGCGACGTGGTTGTTCGTGAAGAAGTGGCGCGGCACGTACAGCATCGGCAGCGCATCGGTGGTCCAGACGCCGGTATCGGGATCGACGTTGATCGGCAGTTGCGGTTGCATCGTGGTGACTCCGTGAGGAAAGTGGCCGCGCGGCTCAGTGCGCAGGCGCGACATCGTCCGCGCGCCCGTGCGGCTTGCACGGGCACGTCCCGATTTTTTTAATGTTGAATCGCTGGCGGGGGTTCGGCGTTCGCGGCGCTTATGCGCCCCACACGTCCTTGAACACGCGCACCCAGTTCTCGCCCATGATCTTGCGGATACGCGACTCCTTCCAGCCGTGGCGCTCCATCGCGGCCGTCAGGTTCGGGAATTCGCCGATCGTGCGGATGCCGTCCGGGTTGATCACCTTGCCGAAATTCGTCAGCTGGCGATAGCGGCCCTTGTCATGCGTCAGCATGTCGAAGAATTCCTTCGCGTAATCCTGCGTGAAATCCGTGCCGATCCCGACCGCGTCTTCGCCGATCAGGTTCACGACGTAGTCGATCGCCTCGATGTAGTCGTCGATGTTCGCTTCGATCCCGCGCTTCAGGAACGGCGCGAACATCGTCACGCCGACGAAGCCGCCTGCATCGGCGATCTCCTTCAGCTGTTCGTCGCTCTTGTTGCGCGGATGCTCCTTCAGCCCCGACGGCAGGCAGTGCGAGTAGCACACCGGCTTCTTCGAGAACGCGATCGCTTCCGACGACGTGTTGCCGCCCACGTGCGACAGGTCGACCATGATGCCGACGCGGTTCATCTCGGTGATCACTTCGCGGCCGAAGTCCGACAGGCCACCATCGCGCTCGTAGCAGCCGGTGCCGACCAGGTTCTGCGTGTTGTAGCAGAGCTGCACGACGCGCACGCCCATGTCGGCGAACGCTTCGATGTAGCCGATGTTGTCCTCGAACGCATGCGCGTTCTGGAAGCCGAGGATCACGCCGGTCTTGTCTTCCTTCTTCGCGCGGAAGATGTCGTCCGTCGTGCGCACCAGCGTCAGCAGCTCGCTGTTGTCGCGGATCTTCTTCTTCATCACGCCGATGTTGTCGACGGTCTTGGTGAAGTTCTCCCACACCGACACCGTGCAGTTCGCGGCGGTGATGCCACCCTTGCGCATGTCTTCGAACACCGGCTTCTCGAACTTCGAGATGTTCAGCCCGTCGATGATGATGCTGTCTTGATGCAGCGTGCTCATGTGTTGCTCCAGTATTGTCGGGTCGGTGGGATCAATAGATCGGGAAGCGTTCGCACAACGCGAAGATCTCGCGGCGCACGCGCTGTTCGGTTGCGTGATCGCCTTCCGGGTTCGCGCGCAGCGCGTCGAACACTTCCAGGATCAGGCGGCCCACCTCGCGGAATTCCGCGACGCCGAAGCCGCGCGTCGTGCCGGCCGGCGTGCCGAGGCGGATGCCCGACGTGACGGTCGGCTTCTCGGTGTCGAACGGAATGCCGTTCTTGTTGCAGGTGATGCCCGCACGCTCCAGCGCCTGTTCGACCGGCGCGCCCTTCAGGCCCTTCGGGCGCAGGTCGACCAGCAGCAGGTGGTTGTCGGTGCCGCCCGTGACGAGATCGACGCCGCCCGCCTTCAGCACTTCGCCGAGCGCCTGCGCGTTCGCGAGCACGTTGTCGATGTAGGTCTTGAAGTCCGCTTGCAGCACTTCGCCGAACGCGACGGCCTTGCCGGCGATCACGTGCATCAGCGGGCCGCCCTGCAGGCCGGGGAACACCGCCGAGTTGATCTTCTTCGCGATGTCCTCGTCGTTGGTCAGCACGAAGCCGCCGCGCGGGCCGCGCAGCGTCTTGTGGGTGGTCGACGTGACGACGTGCGCATGCTCGACCGGGTTCGCGTGACGGCCCGCGGCGATCACGCCGGCGATGTGCGCCATGTCGACCATCAGCTTCGCGCCGACGCTGTCGGCGATCGCACGGAAGCGCGCGAAGTCGAGCGCACGCGGGTAGGCCGAGAAGCCGGCGATGATCAGGTTCGGCTTGTGCTCGTGCGCGAGCGCTTCGACCTGGTCGTAGTCGATCAGCATCGTGTCGCGGTTCACGCCGTACTGGACCGCGTTGAACCACTTGCCCGACAGCGCCGGCTTCGCGCCGTGCGTCAGGTGGCCGCCCGCGTCGAGCGACATGCCGAGCACCGTGTCGCCCGGCTTGGCCAGCGCGAGCATCACCGAGCCGTTCGCCTGCGCACCCGAGTGCGGCTGCACGTTCGCATAGCCGGCATTGAAGATCTGCTTGACGCGCTCGATTGCCAGCGCCTCGACTTCATCCGCGAACTCGCAGCCACCGTAGTAACGCTTGCCGGGATAGCCTTCCGCGTACTTGTTGGTCAGCACCGAGCCCTGCGCCTCGAGCACGGCGCGCGACACGATGTTTTCCGACGCGATCAGCTCGACCTGCGACTGCTGACGCTCGAGTTCCTTCAGGATGGCGCTGCGCACCGGCGCGTCGCGCTCGGCAAGGGGCTGCGAGAAGAAAGGCTGGGTGTTCGACATAGTGCGTCCGTGACGAAGAATAAGGGGCTGAAACCGAAGCTCAAGGCCCGCCCTGCCTGGGTTTCCCGCTCGTCCCGTTCAAGGCTGCCGACGGCTCTATTCTTGTCGTTCGGATTTTCGGCGGATTGATGAATTTAGACGCGTTCTTTGCCTTTTCCGCCATCCGCGTCCGTTTTATACAAGTGACCGGTCGTGCTTTTTCGGATGACCAAGCAAAAGGCCTCCGGCAGTTCACCTATGAACAGGCACGCCGGCGGTGCGATTGCCGCCCGGTCGGGGTGCAACACATCACGAATTCGGTGCAGTGCAGCATGCGGCTTTCAGCCATACAACGTATGGAGCTAGGGTTTAGCCGTATGGCACGCTTGTTGCGCTGGCTCACACAATACCGCTGCCCGATCCGTGCCTCGGGCTCAAAGCTATTAGAGATTCTAGGAACGCTCCCCATGTCGCCCGACCGCACAGCGTCGCTGTCCCACTTCGCGTTCATGCCGTTACCGAATTTCACGATGATCGCGTTCACCAATGCGATCGAGGTGCTTCGGATGGCGAACTACCTGAGCGGCCAGCCGCTCTACCGCTGGTCGGTCATCAGCCCGGATGGCGGCCCGGTCACCGCGAGCAACGGGCTGACGGTCGATACCGGCCCGGCCGAATGCGTGGGACAACCCGACATCGTGTTCGTATGCGGCGGCGTCGATGTACAGCGTGCGACCACGCCTGCTCATCTGTCGACGCTGCGCCGTTTCGCGCGCTCGGGCATCCCGCTCGGCAGCCTGTGCACGGGCACCTATGCACTCGCGAAGTCGGGGCTGCTCGCGGGCTACGCATGCGCGATCCACTGGGAGAACATGTCGGCGCTGAAGGAAGAGTTTCCGGACACGCGCTTCCTGAAGGAACTGTTCGTGATCGACCGTGACCGCATCACGTGCACGGGCGGCGTCGCGCCGCTCGACATGATGCTGAACCTGATCGCCGCGCGCGTGGGCACCGCGCGCGTCACGCAGATCGCCGAGCAGTTCATCGTCGAACACGTGCGCGATACGAGCGCACAGCAACGCATGCCGCTCGTCGCACGCCTCGGCTCTGCAAACAAGTCGCTGTTCGAAGTGATCTCGCTGATGGAGAACAACATCGAGGAGCCGCTGTCACGCGAGGAGCTCGCGCGGCTCGCGAACATGTCGCAGCGACAACTGCAGCGCCTGTTCCGCGAACACCTCGGCATGACGCCCACTCATTACTACCTGACGCTGCGGCTGCGCCGCGCGCGCGAACTGCTGCTGCAGACCGACATGTCGATCATGCACATCACGATGGCGTGCGGCTTCCAGTCGGCGTGCCACTTCAGCAAGAGCTATCGCGACGCGTTCGGCGTCGCGCCGACCCGCGAGCGCCGCAAGCAGGTCGCGCCGCTTGCGCAGGGTGCGGCGAGCGCCGGGCCGGCCTTTCCGGCGCATGTGCTGCATGCGTGAGCCACGCAGCGATCGACGAAAAAGAAGCGACCTCGACGGTCGCTTTTTTCTTTGCGCTTACGATCCCCACACCTGCATTTCGTCGAGCGAGTAACCCCACTGCGTCGCGCGCTTGGTGCCAACCATTCGCACGTAGCGGCCATGCCCGTTCAGGTTCGGCAGCGTCACGTGGCCGTACGACACGCCGTTGTTCGTCGAGTAGATCGTCGTCCAGTTCGCGTTGTCGTTCGACGTCTGGATCTGGTACACGAGCGCACCCGCATCCCAGTAGAGATCGATGCTGTTGATCGTCTTCGTCGCACCGAGATCCACGGAGATCCATTGCGGATCGACGCCCGCGCCTTCCGGCGAATCCCAGCGCGTGCTCGTGGTGTTGCCGTCGAACGCCTTGTCGGGTGTGAGCGATGCGTTGTAGCTCGCCGATGCGGCAGCCGGATGCCCCTGCGACAGCAGCGTCGGCTGTACGGCAGCCGGGCCGCCGTAGTAGCTCGACCCGAGCTTGGCCTTCGTCGTGTCGGCGTTCACGCCGAACTGCGACAGGCTCCAGCGCTGGCCGGTCGTCACGTCGCCGACGTAGAGCTGATAGCCGCCCGCCGTCGTCGACGAGAAGAACAGGTAGTTCGTGCCGCTCACCGGTGCGGGGTCGGAGTTGTTGCTGATGCAGTCGTTGAGCGCCAACTGATTCGGCGTCGATGCCGGGTCCGCGGTCTTCGAGTAGATCTGGTCGAGTTGGCTCGTGTCCTTCCAGCGCGCGTAGAACACCGTGCCGTCCGCACGCACGATCGGATAGTAGGTCTGCAGGCCCGCCGGATTATCGAACACGGCCGTTGCGCCGGTCGCGAGCGTGCGCTTCATCAGCCCCATGTTCGCGCCGGTGCCGCTCGCGTAGTACACGGCGCTCGAATCCGGCGAAAGGTACGGCATCGAGTATTCGGCGCCGGCCGGCGCATTCGTCAGGCTCACGACCGACGTGAACACCGGGCCTGCGCTCGTGTACGACAACGTGGCCTGCTTGACGTCGCCGTTCTGCTTGAACACGAGCGTCTTGCCGTCCGCGCTGAATTTCGGATCCTCGTTACGCGTGGCGCCCGTGCTGTTGGTCAGGTTGACGGGCGGCGTGCCGGCGCCGAGCTGCAGCATGAACACGTTCCACGCGCCGTTGCTGATGCCCATGAATGCGAGCCACTTGCCATCGGGACTGAACACGCCGTTCATCGGATCGGTGATGCCCCACGTGCTCTTGCTCAGTTGCGTCAGCGTATGGGCCGAGAAGTCGTACAGGAACAGCTGGCTCGTGCCGTCGCCGTACTTGACGTAGCTGTGATAGACGAGCTTGCCGGTCAGTGCGGCGGGAAACGTCGTGTTCGGCTGGGCGGCGGGATTGCTGATGCAGGCGGCTTGTGCCGCGCCGCCGGATAGGCCGAGGGCGAGGCCGGCCATCAGGCCCGCCATGAGGGTCTTCGATTTCACGCTGATTGATTCCGGAAAAGGTAAGGAGGACGCCGCAGACAAGGTCCCGCACGGGGGCGCGGGAGCTACGGATCCGCCGCGAGGCGGCGTGTACTCCGTAGATCGGACATCGGGAACAAAGCTTGCTCTAGGATGCCCGCTCGTCAGACGAAAGAAAAGGATCAGAGGCCATGCAAAACATGCGGATCAGCGCGTCGTCGGGATTGCGCGCGACAGGTGCCGTGCTACTCTTTTTTCAGCGACGCCCCACGCGCCCGGAGGGCTGTCATGAAGCGATATGCGGCGCTGGCACAGACGATCGCCGAGGCCATCCGGCGCGGCGACCTGGCCCCCGGTGCGCGCATCCCCACCGTGCGAGCCGCGTGCCGCGCCTATGGCGTGAGCCCGTCCACCGTGTTTCGCGCGTACTACGCGCTCGAAAGCGAGGGTCTGATCGTCGCGCGTGCACGGTCCGGTTATTTCGTTGCGAACCTCGAAGACAAGCACGTGCGGTTCGGCCATGAACCGCCCCGCAAGCCGGCCGCCCCGCCAGCGGGGAACGGCGATACGTTGTTCCGGCTGCTCGACTCGCTCAAATACGAGGACATCGTTCCGCTCGGCTCGGCGTTCGCCAGCTATTCACTGTTCCCGATGAGCAGCCTGTGGCGCGCGATGGCGTCGGCGGCCCGCAACATGGATCGCACGGCCCTGCTGTCCGGTGCGCCGCCCGGCCACGACGGGCTGCGCCGCCAGATCGCGCTGCGCTACCTGAATGCGGGCGCGGCGTTGCCGATGGACGAGATCGTCATCACGACCGGCGCGCTCGAAGCGCTGACGCTCAGCCTGCAGGCGCTGACGCGCCCGGGCGATATCGTCGCGATCGAGCGACCGGCGTTTCATGCAGTCCTGGAGGCCGTGCAGCGCCTGCACCTGAAGGCCGTCGAGATTCCGGTCGACCCGCGCACCGGCCTCGATCTCGACGCGCTCGAGAAAGCGCTCGACACGCATCCGGTGCGCGCCTGCTGGTTCATGACATCGTTCCACAACCCGACCGGCGCAACGCTGACCGACGCGCGCAAGCGCGCGCTGATCGACCTGCTCGCGGCTCGCAACGTGCCGCTGATCGAGGACGACGTGTACGGCGAACTGCATTTCGGGACGGTCCCCACGCGCCCCGCCAAACTGTATGACGACAGCGGGCTCGTCCTGCATTGCGGTTCGTTCTCGAAATGCCTCGCGCCCGGATTCCGGATCGGCTGGGTCGCGGCCGGACGCTACGTGCGGCAAATTCGTCAGGCAAAAGGCGCGAGCGCGCCGGCGGCCGACGTGCCTGCGCAGATGGCGATTTCGAGCTACCTGCGCGACGGCGCGTACGACCGCTTCCTGCGCAAGCTGCGCCGCAATCTCGCTGCGCACCAGGCGCAAATGCTGGCGGCCGTGCGCGCGTATTTTCCCGCCGGCACCGAAGTGTTCACGCCGCTCGGCGGGTATTTCCTGTGGGTCGAACTGCCGCCGCGCGTGGATGCGATGCACCTGTTCGGCGATGCGATGGAAAGCGGCGTCAGCATCGCGCCGGGGCCGCTCTTTTCCGCGACCGGCGGATTCCGCCGCTATCTTCGGCTCAATTACGGCCGGCCGTGGACACCGGCGGTCGAGCATGCGATGCAGACCATCGGGATGCTCGCGGCCCGGCAGCGGCAGGACCGATAGTGCGGATTTGACGAATCACGGCGGCCCGCGTGCGCCTTGCGTTTCACGCGTCGACGACCAAGAATGAAGCGGTAGGCCACCACGGACGAACGTGTTCCGCGCACCCGACGTCATGGAGAACTTCATGAGCACCGCATGCGAACGACCGTCGACGACGCACGCTCCGCCGGATTCCGGCACGAGCCGATCGGCTGCCTTGCCGGAAAGGATCAAGACGACCGGCGAACGTTCGCCGCGTTGACGGCACCCGTCCGCTTCCTGCGATGCGAGTCCTGCCCAACCGCACCCTGCGCACGCGCGATGATTGGCGCGCGATCCTGAACGCGCGAGCCGAAGCGCGGCGCACGGCCAGCTTCCGCTGCAAGGAGTGCGGCTTCGTGGCTTTCCGTGCGCTCGAGCACTGCCCCGTCTGCGGCCGGTGGAACTGGCCGTTCGATCCGATTCGCGTCGCATCGAACGACACGCATGCCGCGCATGCGGCGCACTCCTTTCACACGTGGTCGTCGCGCATCGCGCGGGCGCTTCGCAACGCGGCATTCCGGCGGCCGCGCGCATCGAGCGCGCCGATCCTGAGCATCCTGACGCTCGTGCTGCTGGTCGGCGGCTACGTGACAGTCGACCGGACGTGCAAGGCCGATCCCGTTTGTCGCGGGTCGAATGGTTCGGGCGCGAGGGCGAGCAATGCCGGCCCGTACGCGTCGAACGATCCCGTGCTGCCGGTCCTGCCGGCGCCCGTCTATCCGTTTCATTCGACTGACGGAACCCAGTCGGTCGCCACCCAACAGGGCAACCCGGATGTCGTTGAATCCGCAGGACGGACGACGGTCGCGCAAGCCGCGCCGGCCATGCATGCACCCAACCGCTCGCATGCCACCACCGCGGTTCGCCTGGCGGACTGGAAAGCCAGTCGCAGTGCCGCGCATCGCAACCGCGCATTCCACCGTGTGAGCGTGCACACCGCGCATGCGCGACGCACCACCGCCAACGGTACGCAAATCGCGCAGCTCTATCGCGGCCATTGAACGTGGCCCGCCCCTTCGTGCACCTCCCCGGCAAAAACGGGCGGCCCGTTTCCGGCACCGCCCGTTCTACGTCCGACAGCGGACGCCATCGGTCGAACACGCGATGCAGACCATCGATGCGCTGGCCTCGCGGCAACGGCACACGCATCCGCCCTGGCACGGACGATGCCACCCGAGCGCGTGCCCACCAGGCACGGCACGCGCCTTGCGTTCCGGCCGGTGCGCGACAAAGAATGAAATCGGAAGGCGGCGTGACGAAGTGAACAGCGGGCGGTCGACACGGCCGCATGGCGGTTTCAGCGGAGGGATTCCATGAGCACCGAGAGCACACTCCAGGCGACGATCCAGGCACTCGTTCAGGATGGCAAGGGCTTGCTGGCGGCCGACGAAAGCGGGCCGACCATCGCGAAGCGCTTCAAGACGATCGCGGTCGAATCGACCGAAGAGAACCGCCGCGCATGGCGCACCCTGTTGCTGTCGACGCCGGGCCTCGGTGAATTCGTCAGCGGCGTGATCCTGTATGAAGAGACGCTCGGGCAATGTGCGGACGATGGCACGCCGTTGCCCGAACTCGCCGCTCGCCAGCAGATCGTGCCCGGCATCAAGGTCGACGCGGGCAAGATTCCGCTCGCGCTCGCGCCCGGCGACGAAATCACGCAAGGGCTCGATGGGCTTGCGGCGCGCCTCGACGGCTACCAGCGGCAAGGCGCGCGGTTCGCGAAATGGCGTGCGGTGTACAACGTGTCCGCCACGCTGCCGGGCCATGCGGCGATCCAGGCAAACGCCGAAGCGCTGGCGCGCTATGCGGCGATCTGCCAGGAAGCCGGCGTCGTGCCGATCGTCGAGCCGGAAGTGCTGATGGACGGTGATCATTCGATCGGCCGCTGCGCGCAAGTGACCGACGCCGTGCTGCACGCCGTGTTCGACGCACTGCACCGGCACCGGGTCGTGCTGGCGCACATGTTGCTCAAGCCGAGCATGGTCGTCGCGGGCAGCACTCACACCGCCCAGCCGGCCCCCGCCGAAGTCGCGGAGGCGACGGTGCGCCTGTTGCGCAGCACCGTGCCGGCCGAAGTGCCCGGCATCTTCTTCCTGTCCGGTGGGCAAACGCCCGAGGAAGCGACGGCGCATCTCGACGCGATGAATCGCGTTGCCGGGCGCCCGTGGCTGCTGAGCTTTTCATATGGACGCGCGCTGCAGGAGCCGCCGCTGGCCGCGTGGAAGGGACAGGCGGCCAACGTACGCGCCGCGCAGGATGCACTGCTGCTGCGCGCACGCCTGAACGGTGCGGCTTGCCGCGGTCAGTACGACGCCGCGCTGGAGCGCACCCCGTGAATGGAGCCGGGCGAATGTCGCGCGGTCGATCGTTCACGCTTGCGCTTCTCGCCCGGCTCGATCGCGGGCACTGAGCGCGCGCTTCCCGAACGCGCAAAGGGCCGGGGCGCTTGCACGCCCCGGCCCCTTCGATTGCCGCGCGGTGGTCGGTCGCGTTACGCCGCCAGCAACCCGTGCGGGTCGATGACGAATTTGCGCGGCGCGCCGCCGTCGAACTTCTTGTAGCCTTCCGGCGCCTGGTCGAGCGAGATCACTTCGACGTTGACGATCTTCGCGATCGGCAGCCGGTCGAACAGGATCGCCTGCATCAGGTTGCGGTTGTACTTCAGCACCGGCGTCTGGCCCGTGAAGAACGAATGCGACTTCGCCCAGCCGAGGCCGAAGCGGATGCTCAGGCTGCCGTGCTGCGCGGCCTTGTCCTTCGCGCCCGGATCGTCCGTCACGTACAGGCCCGGGATGCCGATCGCGCCGGCCGGACGCGTGATTTCCATCAGCGAGTTCAGCACCGTCGCGGGCGCTTCTTCCGCATGGCCCGACGAACCGTGGCCGTGCGCCTCGAAGCCGACGCAGTCGACCGCGCAGTCGATCTCGGGCACGCCGAGGATCTGCTCGATCTGCTCGCCGAGCGATGCGTCCTTCGACAGGTCGACCGTCTCGAAGCCCATCGCCTTCGCGTGCGCGAGGCGTTCCGCGTTCATGTCGCCGACGATCGTCACGGCCGCGCCGAGCAGGCGTGCCGATGCGGCCGCCGCCATCCCGACCGGGCCCGCGCCCGCGATATAGACCGTCGAGCCCGGCTTCACGCCGGCGCTCACCGCACCGTGATAACCGGTCGGCAGAATGTCGGACAGGCAGGTCAGATCGCGGATCTTCGACATCGCCTGATCGCGATCGGGGAATTTCAGCAGGTTGAAATCCGCGTACGGCACGAGCACGTATTCGGCCTGGCCGCCGATCCAGCCGCCCATGTCGACGTAGCCATACGCGCCGCCCGCACGCGACGGGTTCACGTTCAGGCACACGCCCGTATGCGTGTCCTTGCACATCGCACAGCGGCCGCACGCCACGTTGAACGGCACCGACACGAGATCGCCGAGCTTCAGCGTCTCGACGTCGCGACCGATCTCGACCACCTCGCCCGTGATCTCGTGACCGAGCACGAGGCCGACCGGCGCGGTCGTGCGGCCGCGCACCATGTGCTGGTCGGAACCGCAGATGTTCGTGCTGACCACTTTCAGGATCACGCCGTGGCCGATCGCGCGGCCGGTCGGATCGACCATCTTCGGATAATCGATTTTCTGGACTTCGACCTGGCCCGGCCCAAGATAGACGACACCTCGATTGCTGCTCATCGTATTGTCTCCATGTCTCGTTGGATGGCGCCGCGGCGGGCCGGCTCATGCGGCACACGCGCAACGTGCTGTTCGAGAGTAGTCCCGGAGGCAGGGGCGCCGACGTCTCAAACGCGACACGCGTTTGAACAGCGCCGACATCGATGGCGGAAATGCGAAAGTCGGGCGGGAAACGACAGGAAGGTTGCGTGCGCGGCGTGACGCGCCGGGAGCGGGCCGGTCGTGGCGACCGGCCTCCCCGCTCCTGGGCAGGCGTTACCCGCCCTGATTGTCGCGGATGATCGCGGCGGCGGCGCTTTCCGCGTCGCTCGCGACGCCGTCGTGCACGCGCGTGCTGACGGCCGGTGTGGGCGGCTCGCTGTCGAGCGCGTGGCCGTTGCGGTCGTGCGTGTCGACCGTCGCGCGCATCGACAGCCCGACGCGCAGCGGATGCGCGGCAAGATCGCGCGCATCGAGCGCGATCACGACCGGCACGCGCTGCACGACCTTGATCCAGTTGCCGGCCGCGTTCTGCGACGGCAGCATCGAGAACGCACTGCCGGTGCCCGCCGAGAAGCCCTGCACGCGGCCTCGATAGCGCACGCGCGAGCCATACAGATCCGACACGACCTCGACCGGCTGCCCGACGCGCATGTGGCGAATCTGCCCTTCCTTGAAATTTGCCTCGATCCACAGCTGGTTGAGTTGCACGATCGACATCAGCGGCACGCCGGGGCCGACCTGCTGGCCGACCTGCACCGAACGCTGCCCGATCGTGCCGTCGACAGGCGCGACGATCGTCGTGCGTTTCAGGTTCCGGTACGCGAGCTTGAACTGCGCGGCCGCCTGCACGACGCCCGGGCTTTCATCGACAGGCAGTTTGGTGCCGAGCGCGCGTGCCGCGTCGAGCTGCGCCTGCGCGGCCGCGAGATTCGCCTGCGCACCGGCGACCGCCGCACGCGCACGCGCAAGCTCCTCGGGTGCGACGATCTCGACCGACGCACCCGAGCGCGCGGCGAACGCGCGCTGCGCGAGCGACAGGTCGGCGCGCCGCGCATTCACGGCCTCGACGTACATCGTGTCCGAGATCTTCGCGTTCGCGACCTGCCGCACCGCCTGTGCGAGCTGCGCCTTCGCCTGCGCGAACGCGACGGACGCCTCGGTGTCGTCGAGTTTCACGAGCGTCTGGCCGGCGCGCACGGCTTGCGTATCGGCGACCACGACGTCGGTCACCGATCCGGGGATCTGCGCGGCGACCTGGACGATGCTGCCCGCGACGTACGCGTCGTCGGTGTCTTCGTAATAGCGGTCGCTCAGCAGCCAGTACGCAATCCATGCGGGCGCGGCCACCAGCACGACCGCGAAGAACACGATGAAGCGCTTGCGGCGCGTCGCGCGGCGCGCGTCGAGTGCCGGGTCGTTCAGTGCGGCCGGCGGCGCGGCGGTATGGAGGTTGTCGTGGTGCTGATGCTGACGACGGTGCCCGATGCCGAGACCGCCAAGGTGCTTTCAGACGGTGCGCTCGATGCCCGGCTTGCCGCGTGCGTGTCGGAGCTCGGTGCGATCAAGTCGCGCTATCACTGGC
>NZ_JAAGPB010000435.1:0-7157 GCF_017104585.1 Burkholderia sp. Ac-20392 | reverse complement strand
CATCACGGCCCCGAGCGCGTCACACGCATCGGCATCGGCATCGCGACGGTGTCGTTCGCGTCGATGGCCGCGGCGCCGCTGATGTCGCCGCATGCCCAGCTCGTGCTGCTCGCGGTCGCGACGATCGGCTTCGATCTCGGCGTGCAGGCCACGCTGATCGCGCACCAGGCGATCGTCTACCGGATCGACCCGGCGTCGCGCAGCCGCCTCAACGCGGTGCTGTTCGTCGGCATGTTCATCGGGATGGCGGCCGGCGCCGCGATCGGCAGTTTGTTGCTCGCGCAACTGGGCTGGAATGCGGTGACCGCGCTGGCCGTCGTCACATCGCTGGCTGCACTCACCGTGCGGATCTGGCGCCACTGAATTTCCGCGTCGCACACACCTGGCGGGCAGGCCCACAAGGGCTTGCCCGCCTTTTCTTTTATTTTCGATCGGCGCACGCACGACGCTGCGCGGCCCGGCAGATTCGTGCGCATCCGGCATGAAAAGCGCCCATCCCGTGCAAGGTCCGCACCGGCTCGAACGAATGTCCAGTTCAACCGATTATTTTTCCGGCGACCGTGCGCATCGATGCGAAAACGTCGGACGATTCAATGCGCCCCGCCACGCGGCGCCCGCCCATCCGGCCCCACCGCACAGCCCCGTTTTATCAGGGGATTCCCGGTATTTTTTCGCATTTTCTTCGAAATAACGGGTGACATACTTGCCCCCCGTTGCGTTCCGGAGCGAGCGCGCTTCCAGATCCTGCCGGCCGCACGTCATGCACTGCGATCCGCCGGGGTCGCACGACATGAACAATTTCGACACCACGATCCAGATCTTCCTCACCCACATCACGTTCGGTCCGCTGATGAATCACGCGATCCGCGTGATTGCGGGCCTGTACACCTTCAAGGGCTTCGTGCTCATTCCCGTGCTGTGCTGGCTGTGGTTCCAGCCGGGCCCGAACCGCGAGCGCCAGCGCGAGCTGGTCGTCGCAACGATCGCAAGCGGGCTCATCGCGCTCGCGTTCGGCCGGCTGCTCGCCCAGGTGCTGCCGTTCCGCGTGCGGCCGATCTACAACCCCGACCTGCACCTGCACTTCCCGTCAGCGGGACTGCGCGCGGCCACGCTGCAGGCATGGAGTTCGTTTCCGAGCGATCACGCGATGCTGTGGATGGCGATCGCCACCGGCATCTTCATCATCGCGCGCCGCATCGGCGTGTTGGCACTGGTGTATGCGGTCGTGTTCATCTGCGTGCCGCGCGCGTATCTCGGCTTTCACTACCCGACCGACCTGATCGCGGGCGCCGCGATCGGCGTCGCGATCGCGTGGCTGCTGACGCGCGACACGATCCGCTCGCGCTTCGCGCCGCAGGTGCTGGCGATGATCCGGCGCTTTCCCGCGCCGGCCTATACGCTCGCGTTCCTGCTGTGCTTCGAGCTGATCACGCAGTTCGACGAACTGCTGACGCTCGCGCAGTCGGCCACCCACACGATGTGACGGGGAGACGCCACGATGCTGCCGCTGCTTACGTTCCGCCGTCGCCCCGGCACGCGCTGCCGGCCATGCGCGGCATCCGCGCGCCGCGCGTCGGCCGCGCCGGTCAGTCGCGATCAGGCGCACCCAGCGGAAAGAACGAGCGAAACGGCCGCGCCTCGTCGACTGCGCGCGCGAACGACGGCCGCGCCAGCAGACGCCGGCGGTACGCCATCACGTTCGCGAACGACGGATCGATCCGGTGCGTCCAGTCCGCGTAGAACAGGAACGGCGCCGCGCCGCAGTCGGCGAGGCTGAAGCGGTCGCCGGCCGCCCATTCGCGATCGGCCATCTTCTTGTCCAGCCACGCGTACGACGTCTCCAGCATCGCGCGTGCATCGGCGACACCGCGCGCATCGCGCTCGGCTTCCGGCCGCAACGCGTTGTGCACGATCTTCTGCTGCGGCGTCGACACGTAGTTGTCGAAGAAACGATCCATCGACCGCACCTCGAGCGCCGCATGCGGATCGTCGGGCAGCAAGCGCACGGGGCCCGGATGGTTCAGGCCGAGATACTCGATGATGATCGACGCCTCGACCACCGTGCGGCCCGCATCGACGAGCACCGGAAAGCGCTTCAGGGGCCACAGCGCGGTCAGTTCCTGCATCGGCTTCGGATCGTCGTGCGCGAGCACGCGATACTCGAACGGCGTGCCGTTCTCGTACAGCGCGGTCAGCACTTTCTGGCAGTAGGACGAAAAGGGATGGGCGTATAGCGTCGGCATCATCGTGCGGTCTCTCGGGGGTTTCGACGCCGCGTGATGCGGCGCCACGTGATCGGATACCTTGACGACGAACGGCACCCGGCCGTTTCGACAGCGATCCGGAATTTTTTTGTCGTGCGACTCGGGTCGTTACGACCGGCCGTCCATCACGACGCGGCCCTCGGCTCGCCAGCGCAGCATCCCGCCGCCAAGATTCGCCACCGTGTCGAAGCCGGCCTTCAGCAGAATGACGGTCGCCTGCGCGGAGCGCCCGCCGGCCCGGCATACGGTCACGACCGGCCGGTCGCGCGCGATCTCGCCGGCGCGTGCGGCCAGTTCGCCGAGCGGAATCGGCGTTGCGCCGGGCAGGTGGCCGAGCGGGCCCGTGAATTCGTCCGGCTCGCGCACGTCGACGACCTGCACCGCCGGCAGATGATCCTCGAGCCATTGCGGATCGATTTCCCAGAACCCGGCGAACGTATAGACGAGCGGCGCCCAGTCGGGTGCGGCCTGCACATCGGGCGCGTTTGCGGCGACGCCGCACTGCAGGTTCGCCGGCACCGCGACGTCGATCTGGCGCGGATGCGCGAGCCCGAGGTTGCGCATGTAGCCCGCAAAATCGTCTTCGCTCAGATCGCCGCCGAGACGCGGATTGAAGCGCCGCTCCTCGCCGACGCTCGTCACCGTGAGCCCGCGATAGTCGTGCGCCGGATACAGCAGGCACGCGGCCGGCAGCGTGAAGAGCCGGCCGTGCACCGCGCGATACAGCGCGCGCGGGTCGCCCTGCTGGAAGTCGGTGCGGCCCGTACCACGGATCAGCAGGCAATCGCCGGTGAACGCCATCGATTCGTCGTCGAGCACGAGGCTGATGCAGCCGCTCGTGTGGCCGGGCGTCGCGCGCACGGTCAGATAGCGCGCGCCGAAGGCGCAGCGGTCGCCGTCGTTCAGGTAGCGGTCGGCACCCTGCGCGCCGCTCGCGGCCGAGATCGCGATCGTGCTGCCCGTGCGCTGCTTCAGCAGCCACGCACCCGTCACGTGGTCGGCATGCACGTGCGTGTCGACGGTCGCGACGAGCCGCAGCCCGAGTTCGTCGAGCAGCGCCGCGTCGCGGCGCACCTGCTCGAACACGGGATCGATCAGCACCGCTTCGCGCGACGCGCGGTCGGCGAGCAGGTACGTGTACGTCGACGATTGCGGGTCGAAGAGTTGCCGGAAGATCATCGCGAAATCGCTCCGTCGCGGGTGGATGCTTGTTTGACGTGTGCTTGCTGCCGTCGTCCGGCCCGCGCCGCGACTGTCGCTGTCGCGCGGGCCGCCCGTCGTGGTCCTGCCTTGCCGGCCTCCGGCCGGCCCGTCGCGTCAGCTCGGCTGCTTCACGTAGCGCAGATACGGCTTCAACGTCCGGAAGCCCTGCGGATACTTCTGCTTCGCCGCCTCGTCCGACACCGACGTCGGAATGATGACATCGTCGCCGGGCGTCCAGTTGACCGGCGTCGCGACCGTATGCGCCGCATTGAGCTGCAGCGCGTCGAGCAAGCGCAGCACCTCGTCGAAATTGCGTCCCGCGCTCATCGGATAGACGAGCATCGCCTTGACCTTCTTGTCCGGCCCGATGACGAACACCGAGCGCACGGTCGCGTTGTCGACCGCCGTGCGCGGGCCGCCGCCCGCATTCGGATGAATCATGTCGTACAGCTTCGCGACCTTCAGCTCGTCGTCGCCGATCAGCGGATAGTTGACCGCGTGACCCTGCGTTTCGGCGATATCCGCCACCCACTTTTGGTGATCGCTGACCGGATCGATCGACAGCCCGATGATCTTCGTGTTGCGCTTGTCGAATTCCGGCTTGAGCCCGGCCAAGTAGCCGAGTTCGGTCGTGCACACCGGCGTGAAATCCTTCGGATGGGAAAACAGGATCGCCCAGTGGTCGCCGATCCATTCATGAAAGCGGATCGTTCCCTCGGTGGTCTCCGCGGTGAAATCGGGCGCGTCCTCGCCTAGTCGAATCGACATGTTCGTCTCCATCAAGTGGGAATCGTCACGACGCCCGCGCCGCGGCTTGCGCGCGACGCGCGATCGTCCGCGCGCGAAGTGCCGGCATGGCACATGCCGGGTTCCGCGCGTTCATATAGCGTAGGTCAAAATGCGCGCCACACCGGCATGCGGCGTGCGACATACCGTCGTGCCGTGGCCGATTCCGACGACGAATGCGATGCGGCAGGACGCTGCGCCGCACCAGGCCGCCGGGACGCACTGACTTACACTACCGGCTGTTCTCGTCTTACGTTCACAGGAATTCCACCGACATGTCGATGACGATCGATCCGAAGCAGGCCGCCGCGCTGCTGGCCGTCGCCGACACGGGCAGCTTCGAGCAGGCGGCCGTACGGCTGCACGTGACCGCGTCGGCCGTCACGCAGCGGGTCCGTGCGCTGGAGGCAAGCCTCGGCACGCCGCTCGTGCTGCGCACACGGCCGTGCCGCCCGACGGTGGCCGGGCAGCGCGTGCTGCAGCACCTGCGCCGCGTCGCGCTGCTGCAGGCCGACCTGCAGAGCACGCTCGCGACCGAGCGCGAATCGCCGATCTCCGTCACGATCGCGCTCAATTCCGACAGCCTCGGCACGTGGTTTCTGCCGGCACTGACGTCCGTGCTCGCCGGCGAACGCATCCTGTTCGAGCTGATCGTCGAAGATCAGGACCACACGTTCGCATTGCTCGAAAGCGGGATGGCGGTCGGCTGCGTGACGACCGAGCCGAAGCCGATGCGCGGCTGCCTCGCGACGCCGCTCGGCACGATGCGCTACCGGCTGCTCGCGGCCGCCGCGTTCGCGGTGCGCTGGTTTCCGCGCGGACTGAACCGCACGAGTGCGCGCAAGGCGCCCGTCGTCGCGTATTCGCGGCGCGATACGCTGCAGTCGTCGTTCCTGAAGGAGAAATTCGGGTTGCCCGAAGGCGCGTATCCGTGCCACTACGTGCCGGGCACCCATTCGCACTTCGCGGCGGTGCGGCACGGGCTCGGCTATGCGATGGTGCCGGAACCGCTGATCGGCAGCGCGCCGCTCGACACGCAGGGGCTCGTCGATCTCGCGCCCGCGCATCCGACCGACGTCACGCTGTACTGGCACGCGTGGACCGTGCAGTCGCCGACGATGGCGTCATTGTCCGAGCGGGTCGTCGAAGCCGCGCGCCGGCTGCTCGCGCCGCTGCCGTGACGCGCATGTGGGCGCGGCACCGCCGACCGCGCGTGCGGTGTGCGGTGTGCGGTGTGCGGTGTGCGGTGTGCGGTGTGCGGCAAGCCTGATGACGATAATCCCCGCCGCGCCGCCTATACTTTTTCCATCGGCCTCGCGCACGCGCCGCGCGGCCCATCACACACATCCGGCAGCGCCCTTTCCCGCAAGGAGAACATCATGTCTCGCCGCTACATCGATTGCCGCGAGTTTCCCAGCGCGATGAATTGCTCGGTCGCGATTTCTGCCGACTCCGACAACGAATTGCTGGAGGCCGCCGTGCAACACGCGGTCCTCGTACACCAGCACACCGACAGCGCGGAACTGCGCACGCAACTGCAAGCGCTGTTCCGCGACGGCACACCGCCCGCCGATGCACCCCGGCAAGCGTAATCCGCCGGCTCGCCCGATATCGACAGACGGGTTGCCCCATCGCCCCCGTCGCCTCTCCATCTCCTGATTCGCGCCACATCGGGCCGGCGTCCCCGCCGGCCGGCGCATTCCACCTTACGCGCGACGCTGCGCGAAATACGCACCGACCGCGTCGATGAACGTATCGATATCCGCGCGCGACACGTCGCAGTGCGTGACGAAGCGCGACGCGTACAGCATCTGCGTGAGGATCCCGCGCTCCTTGAGCCACGCCTCGAGCGGCGCGCAATCGGCTTCGGGGAATTGCGCGAACACCATGTTCGTCGCGTGCGACAGCACCTTCACGGTGTCGATGCGCGCGAGGCCTTCGGCAAGATGCGCGGCATTCGCGTGATCGTCCGCGAGCCGCTCGACATTGTGGTCGAGCGCATACAGGCACGCGGCCGCGAGAATGCCCGACTGCCGCATCCCGCCGCCGAGCACCTTGCGCCAGCGCTGCGCGCGCTCGATCAGCGCAGCGGTGCCGACCAGCACCGAGCCGACCGGTGCGCCGAGCCCTTTCGAGAAACAGATCGACACGGTGTCGAACGGCGCGCACAGCTCGGCGATCGAACGGCCCGACGCGACGGCCGCGTTGCACACGCGTGCGCCGTCGAGATGCAGGGACAACCCGCGGCTGCGCGCGAATGCGGTGGCTTCCTGCACATAGCCTTCCGGCAAGACCTGGCCGCCGATCGTGTTTTCGAGCGCGAGCAGGCGCGTGCGGGCGAAGTGATTGTCGATCGGCTTGATTGCCGCGGCGATCTTCGCGAGCGGCAGCGTGCCGTCCGGCGCGTTCTCGATCGGCTGCGGCTGGATACTGCCCAGCACGGCCGCGCCGCCGCCTTCGTACTTGTAGGTGTGCGCGAGCTGGCCGACGATGTACTCGTCGCCGCGCTCGCAATGCGCCATCAGCGCGGCCAGGTTGCTCTGCGTGCCGCTCGGGAAGAACAGGCCGGCTTCCTTGCCGGCCCGCTCGGCCATCACCGCCTGCAGGCGCAGCACGGTCGGGTCGTCACCCCATACGTCGTCGCCGGTTTCGGCGGCAGTCATCGCGGCCAGCATTGCCTGGCTCGGACGTGTCACGGTATCGCTGCGTAAATCGATCATCGCTGAATCCTGAGTAAACGCGGACCGGAACCGATGTGCCCGGCCCTGCCGAAACGAGACTCAGAGTGTACGCAATTCATGCAGCGTGTGTGTACCGGCGATCGATGCGCACATGGCGCACTTGCGCGCCATGCCGCACGCCGCCGCCGCCCGGGCCGCCGTCAGTAGCGCGGCGGCGGCGGCA
>NZ_JAAGPB010000434.1:0-7101 GCF_017104585.1 Burkholderia sp. Ac-20392 | reverse complement strand
GACGCGCAGGTCAGCCCGAGCGTCAGCACCGCCGCGCCGACGCGCGACAGGCGCGCGGGCAGCGCGCCGTTGCGGGGCACCCCACCCCGTCCGTTCATCTTCCGAATCATCGAAGCACTCCGAACAATTTTCGTTTCTTTTCCGGCAGCATCCGTGCGACGGCGCCACCCCATGATTCTTTCGTCGTATCGCGCACGCATCGTCATGCCGGCTTGCGCCCCTGAAGCTTGACGAGCACCGGATACGAAGTCGCCGGCGGCGGCACCTCGTCGACCCGGCCGAGCGCTTCGACCGCCGCGACGACGGCCGCATCGATCTTCGCGTCGCCGGTGGACTGCGCGATCGTCACCTTCGTGATCCGTCCCGACGCATCCATCCACAGGTTCAGGTTGCCCGCGAACCGCGCGCCGCCGGCCTCCTGCACGCCCTTGTCCTGCTCGATCGCGCGCTGCAGCACGTACACCATGTATTGCGCATAGCTCGCGTTGCCGAACTTGCCGCCCCCGCCGCTGCCCAACATGCCGGAACCGTCGCCCGCGCCAATGCCGAAATTGTCGGTGCCCGCCTGCGCATCGGCATTCATCGTCATCTGCTTCGGCTGGTTGTCCGACGGCTTCGGCGCCTCGGACGGCTTCGGCGCGATCGTCGGCCGGTCGATCGGCGTCTTGACCTCTTCCTTCACCTTCTCGGGCGGCGGCTTCTGTTTCGGCGGCGGCGGGGGCGGCGGCAACGGAATCACCGTCGTCACCTGCGGCGCGCTCACGCGCTTCACGCCCGCGGTGTCGCCGGCGAAACGCCAGACCAGCGCGGCCACGCCCACGAGCACCAGCGCGATCGCGACGGGCTTCACGTAGCGGCCGGGGCCCTTGTCCGGCGGGCCGCCGTTGTAGGTCATTTCCATCGCGTCAGCCGCCCTGCTTCGCCTTGCCGGTCACCAGGCCGACCTGCGACAGGTCGAGGCGACGCAGCAGGTCGAGCACGTCCATCACCTTCTGGTACTGCACGCCCGCGTCGCCCTTCAGCACGATCGGAAATTCCGGACTGGTCGCTTTCTCGGTGCGCAACCGGCTCTCGAGCTCGTCCATCGTCACCGGGTACGCGTCGAGGAACACCTGCCCCGAATCGGCGACCGTGATCGCCTTCGTTTTCGGTTTCGCGAGGCTCGCGGACGAGCTCGCCTTCGGCAGATCGACCTTGATGCCCTGCACCGACGCGGTCGTCATGATGATGAAGATGATCAGCAGCACGTACGCGAGGTCGAGCATCGGCGTGATGTTGATGTCGTCGTACGGCTTGTCGTCGTCCTGAACCTGCATGGTGGTCTCCTGCGTGCGTCAGTCGGCCAGCACCGCGTGATCGGGCGCGCGGTGGGCTTCGGCGAGGCGCGTGACGAATTCGTCGACGAACACCTGCATGTTCGCGGTCACGTTCTTGTTGCGGATCAGCAGGTAGTTGTAGCCAAACAGCGCGGGGATCGCGACGAACAGGCCCGTGACGGTGGCGAGCAACGCGGCCGCGATACCCGGCGCGATCGCGTTCACGTTCACGTCGCCGGCCGCGGCGATCGCCGCGAACGTGATCATCACGCCGACCACCGTGCCGAGCAGACCGAGGAACGGGCCGCCCGAGATCGCGATCGTCAGCAGCACCATCGACTTCGACAGCTTCTGGTTTTCGCGCACCAGCGTCGCGTCCATCGACGCGCGGATCGCCTCGATCGATTCCGACGTGATCACCGTGCGGCCGTTGTTGTCCACGCGGCTGTGGATTTCATGCACGCCGGCCTTGTACAGCCGGTACAGCGACGACTGATACAGGCGGCGGCCGTCGGCGCTCGCTTCGTCGACATGCGCGAGACCGACCAGGTGACGCCCGGCCACTTCGCGGAAACGCTGCACGAAATACTGGTTCGCCTTGTCGACGGTGCCGACGTAGCGCGCCTTCGTCCACATCACGATCCACGACACGAGCGCCATGCCGAGCAGGATCGTGATCACGACCCACGCGTCGACGGTCACCGACTGCACGATCACGCCGAAGTAGCCGAAGCCGAAACCCGACTGCTTCTCGTCGGCGCCGTACGCGACGAGCTTCGATTCCGAACCCTGCGCGAGCGCGTCGACCGCAAACACGGCCGGCGAGCGCGCGATCTTCGACAGGCGCAGTTCGTCGAGCGCGCCCGAATACGCGGCGAACCCGGCCGGCGCACCCGTTGCGTCCGCACCGATCGTCGCTGCGGCGTTCAGCGCGGGCAGCGTCGCCGCGACCTGAGCAGCCTGCTTGCCGTTCACGTAGATGGTGAGGTTCTTGCCGTCGGCCGTGACCGCGAGATAGGTCCACTGGTTCGCGGCGACCGGCGATGCGGCCGGCGTGCGCACCGGCGCCGTGCTGCCAGCGACTTCCGCGAACGGCACGCCGTTGTCGAGGCCGATCAGCAGCGCGTTCGCGCCATCGCGACGGCTGTACAGCAGCGTGTTCGGCGCGAGCGCAGACGGCTTCACCCACGCACTGAACGTGAAGCTGCCGCCGGCCGGCAGGTTCAGCGACGCACTCGCCGGCAGCGTCAGCGACCCGCTGCCGTCGAACCGCGCGCCCTTGCCGACGATGCCGTCCTCGACCGTCTTGAACGAGGCGTTCTGCGCATGGTTGCCGTACGCGGTCAGGTCCTTCGGCGGTGCACCGGCCGCGCCGTTGAAGTGATAGACGAGCGTGTAGTCGGCATCGAACGTCTCGGCCGGCTTGCTGCCGTCCGGCGCCTTCTTGTTGCCGTAGTACATCCAGATCGACTCCGCTGCGCCGGCCGGCATCTTCGGAATGTCGACCCAGATCAGCGCGACACCGAGCACCGGATCGTATTGCTCGACGTGGTAGTTCAGCGGCGTCTTGTCGTCGGCGGCGACGAAGCGGATGTCCGCGCCGTTGTCGGCCAGCCCGTCGAACTGGAAGTTGCCCGAGTGCAGGCGGATCAGCAGCGGCACGCGGCCGGCCGATTCCGCGAGGTTCGCGCCTTTCGCGCTCGCGTCGATCGTGATCGCCTTCCGGTACGACCAGTCGTTCTGCCACCACGCGTTCGCGATGCCGGGCAGCACGCCGAGCATCACCGCCAACAGGAAAAACAAGACTCGCTTCACGATCCACTCCCCGAATGTGCGGGCACCGCGCTCGTCGCATCGCCCAGGCACGATCAAAAAAAATCCGTCAGAACCCCAGCCTTACGTAGAAATCGAACCGCGGGCTGTACTGCCGCGTGTAGACGCCCGCCTTCAACGGCCATCCGGCCTCGAAATCCGCGCTTGCGTACTTCATGATCTGCACCCGCGTGCCGACGCCGACGCTCATCAGGTTGAAGCGCGACGTCTGCTCCGGCAGCGGGCTCAAGAGCCACAGGTGCGCCGCATCGAAGAACGCGTGGAAGCGCCATTCGTTCACGCGGCTGCCGACCGCGCCGCCGAGCCACTTCGCGAGCGACGGGCTGCGCAGCTCGACCGACGCAATCACGCCGCTGTCGGCCGTGTCCTCGGCCTGCATGTAGCCGCGCACGCTGTTCATCCCGCCCGCGGCGAACTGCTCGCTCGATACGAGCGGCGAGTTCGAGATCTGCGCGTTCACGTGCGCGTTGGCCTGCATGTCGTTCGCGAAGCGCTGCGTGTGGTTGACGTCGAACTTGCCGTACACGAAATCGGGCGTCGCGTTGTAGCGCTTGTTGTCCCATGAGCCCCAGTCGCTGCCGAGGCCGCGGATGTTCGTCGTCACCGATGCGGAGAACGACGTCTGCGAGTTCTTCAGGCTCAACTGGCCGTTGTACGACAGCGTCACCGGCACATACGTGAGCGGTGCGGTCGAGCCCGGCTGGCCCGGTATCGACACGTTTTCGTCGAAGTGCTTGCGGTCGATCTCGACGCTGACCGAATGCGCGTAGGTTTCCGTTGCCGGCAGCGCATAGATCGCGGTGAAGCCGTACGTGGTGCCCTTGCCGAGCACGTTGGTGTTCGCGACCGATGCGACGTTGCTGTCCGAATGCACGACCGTCGCGAGGAAACTCCAGCGCGAATCCCTGATCGGCGCGAGATACGAGAACGCGTAGACGCGCGCATCGTTCGGATGCTGCGGCGCGAGCACGTAGGTGCCGGAAATCACGTGGCCGAGCTGCCACAGATTCGAGTAGCTGAGGTTCGCGGTCGTGCGCAGCGTCGACGTGCCGGGGCTGTTGTCGTTGTTCAGTTCGAGCGAGCCGTGCAGCGGGCTGTGATCGTCGACCTTCAGGTCGACGTCGACCGTCTGCGGCAGCGCACCCGGCTTGAGGATCGGAATCACCTGCCGGTCCGCCGAGCGATTCAGATCGGTGAGCTGCTGCTGCGCCTGGTTGAAATCGGGCACCTGGCCCTCGGCCAGCGCGGGCACCGCATCGCGGATGTTCTGCGGCGAGTTGTATTTCGCGCCGTCGACGCGCAAGCGCCCGACCTTCGCTTCCGTCACCTGCAGCAGGATCACGCCGTTCTTCACCTGCTGCTGCGGCAGCTCGACGACGACCGACTGGTAGCCGCGATCCTGGTACGCCTTCTGCAATGCGTCACGTGCCGCGTTCACGTCGGCGAGCGTGCGGCCCGGCCCTTCGAACGGGTACACGGCCTTCTCGATCTCGAGCGTCGGCAACGTCGTGTTGCCGCGCACCACGAAGGCATTCACGTCGAACGACTGCGGTGCGGCCGGCGCCGCCTTCGCGGCGGGCGCGGTTTCCTGCGCATGAATCCCCGGCGCGAAACCCAGCCCACCGGCCAGCACGACACCCGCCAGGCATCGGCAGTTCAGCCGCCATCGTTCGCGTGACTTGCGGTCTACTCTCGGCGGCATGCGCCATTCCCCTTTGTTGTTCCGGACCGAAGCTTTGCGCACCGCGCCAGCCGTTCGCTCCGCTATCAAATGCCTGTTTCACTTTGATGACGATTTATTCGTCATCCTTAGCATAGTCAGCGCAATGCCGTTTCCGCCCACCGATCCGAACTTAGCCGTGACGCATCAGCGCCGCCCGCGCATCGACCGCACGACCAAACTGCGCACCGGCGAACTGCATCAGCGTGTCGACGCACGTCGCAAGCGAAGCATGACCCGTATCGATCTCGAGGTCGGCTGCCACCGGCGGTTCGTACGGTGCCGAAACACCCGTGAATTCCGGCAGCGCACCGCACCGCGCCTTCGCATACAGCCCCTTCGGATCCCGCGCCTCGCAGCAGGCCAGCGCCGTGCTCACATACACTTCACGGAATGCCGGCCCCACGATCGCTCTCGCTTCGTCGCGCATCGCCGCGAGCGGTGAAATGACCGCGACGATCGCGAGCGCGCCGGATTCGCTCAACAATGCCGCGACTTCGGCGATGCGACGCACGTTCTCGAAGCGATCCTGCACCGTAAAACCGAGATCCCGATTCAACCCCGTCCGCAACCGGTCGCCATCGAGCACCACCGGATGCATGCATCGGTCGCTCAGTCGCGCGGCCACCGCATCGGCCAGCGTCGTCTTGCCCGCGCCCGACAGCCCCGTGAGCCACAGCACCCCGCCGGCCCGCTGCGGCGCAGCCCCCCACCCTGCGTGAGCCCCGTCTACCGATAAGGACGAAACGACGCCGGAAAACCCGCAACGTTCGATCTTCATCACGCCTGTTCCCCCGTATTCGCGGGTTCGTCGTCCTCGCGCGGACGCGTCTGCCAGAAGCCGCCCTGCATCGTCACGATCGACGGCGTCTCGGCCCATTGGTGCGGACTCAGGATCTCGGCGCGCCGCACGTTCGGGAGCACCTGCACGTCGAAGATCTCGTCGACGCCGTTGAAGAACTGAAGGATGCCGAGCACGTCGCCGGTGTTCGCGTCGAGCGCGGCCACCCCCGCGACCAGCACATCCGATTCGCTTTCGATCGGCAACCCCTGCGGGCCGCGCTTGTCGCGCAACTTCGACAGTCCGACGAACAACACGCCGCCGTACTCGGCAAGACCGTGCGTGAAGCCCGGCAGCTTCGCGAGCACACGCCGCGCGCCGGACTGCGGATCGATCTGCAGCACATGGCCGCGGCCGCCTTCGAGCACATGCAGTCGCCCGCCGATCATGCGCGGCGAATGCGGCATCGACAGCCCCGATGCGACGACCCGGCCGGACGGCACCTCCATCACGATGCCGCTGCTTGCCATGCCGCTGCGCCAGCCGAACGGCTCGTTGCTCATGCCGAGCGCGGTCACGAACCGCACCTTGCCGTCGGCAAACGCCATGCCGTTCAGGTGGCAGCGATCGTCCGGCGCGGTCTCCGTCACGAACGGCGGCTGCCAGATCGGCGTGAAATTGAAATAGCCGTCGATCACGCTGATGCACGAATAGCGCGTGTTCACCGCGAGCAGGACGTGCTTGTCGAACGCCATGTCGTGCAGGTCGAGATCGCCGGTGTAGTAGGACATGCGCGGCACGAACATCGCGTCGTAGTGATCCGGGCGAGCCGGATAGCGCGGCGCGAGCGTCGACACGTTCGCAAACACCATCAGCTCGTGCATCGTCGCGACCGCAAGCCGGTTGCCCGACACGGCCATCCCCATCGAGCGCGGCAACAGGCACGCGGACAGCGTGGGAACGCCATCGTCAACGCCGATCACTGCGACGCCCGACGGGCGACGGCTCACGGCCAGCGAGCACTTGAGCGCCTCGAGCACCTGCAGGAAGCGCCCCGTGTCGCGCAGGTTGATGACCGGCGACAGCGCTTCCGCTTGCCGTGCCGATGCATCGTCCACTGGCGCGTCGCGCTCGCCGGTCGGCCTGGTTTCCTCGAACTGTTCCACTGTCATGCACCTGTCGGCTTCATGCCGCCTGATGAGAAAAAATGCGCGTATCCGCGTGCTCCCGCGCGCCGGCACGGCGCGTCGGGGCCGCGTACAGCGCACCAAGTCGCAGCTCCCACCTACCTAGACGGAACGAAGCGCGCATTGCCGCAATGTTTTTTTGCGTGACGCCGATCGATCCGCCTGCACGGGCAAACGATCGACGCAAGCGGGCTGCAATGCGCGCGCAGCCGCTCCTCGCGCAAGACTTGCGAGATGCGGTGCATGACCTTGCGTGGCCCCCGG
>NZ_JAAGPB010000433.1:0-233 GCF_017104585.1 Burkholderia sp. Ac-20392 | reverse complement strand
AAAAAAAAAAAAAAAAAAAAATTAAATCAATTCTAATATAGTACAGCAATTGAACGTACTGTACTTAACGCAGGACATCAGCCACATCTGTTATACAATTTTCTGCACTCTTACCAGGTGCTATATACACTTTCGTGCATGTGACATATCACGCGATATTCTAGCAGACACTACGTCTATATCGATGATGACGTGTACGTCGACTCAGATCATTAGCTTACGTAGAGCTCTGC
>NZ_JAAGPB010000432.1:0-7224 GCF_017104585.1 Burkholderia sp. Ac-20392 | reverse complement strand
GCCCATGCGCCGCCGCCCGGCTTGCCCGGAACGCGGACCGGGCGAGCCGTGTAGTCGGCCGGCACGTTCGTCTTCACGACAGGTGCGCCGGCACCCGGCACACGCCCGCCTTGCTGCGCGAGGTGGGCCGCGGCGTGGTCGCGATACGCGGCCGGCACGGCGGGATTGCGTGTCGCGACGTACGGGTGCTGGGCAATCGCTGCCGGCGGACGGTAGGTCGCATTGCGCAGCCCGCCGGTGAAGCTCTGGCGCACCGGCGCAATGCCCGGTGTCCCCGGCGTGACGTGCGCATTGCGCCATTGCTGCGGATCGACGTGCTGCGAGAAGTGTGCGACCGGCTGGCCGTGCACGAACGCGGACGCCGGTACGGCCGTGATCGCGTGCGGCGCGCGGAAGTTCACGTACGTCTTGTTGATGTTGGTGATATTGGTGATGTTCGTCACGTTCACGGTCTTGTTCACGTTGACGTTGTTCACCACGACGTTGCGGTTCACGCGGTCGTAGTAGTGCGGGCTCCAGCCGCCCCAGCCCGGATGCCACGGTTCGCCCGGGCCGAGCGCGAACCACGCGCAGCCGGCCGCGGCGACACCCCCTACCGTGAGCGCGACGCTCCAGTCGGGTCCGCCGCCACCGCCCACGAACGCGACGAGTGCCGGCGCATAGACCGGCGGCTGGCTGACGACCAGCGGGCCCGGTACCCAGGCCCAGCTATCGTCCACGTATGCCCAGCGGCCGTAGTGATACGGCGCGAACCCCCACGGCGCGTCGTCGACCCACGTCCAGCCCCACGGGGCCTGCCAGATCCAGTGGCCGTCGTGATACGGCGCCCAGTCGGCGGGCGTGTCGTTCGGCACCCATACCTGGCCGTAATTCGGGGTTTCGCGCCACGTGCCGTTCGCGTCGAGATCCTGGTAGCCGGGAATGTCGCGGGACACATAGCGGGCCGACACCGAGCGCTCCTCGGCCGCGTCGCGGCTGGCGGTCCACTGGTCGAGCGGATCGGGGCCCGGGGCGGCGGATTGCTGTGCGACCTGCAGGTCGGTGCCCGTGAACACGACCTGTTGCCCGGGCGACAGCGGGTACTGGCCGTTGCTGCCGTAGACGGTCGCACTGCCGCCGCGCACCGTGACCGTCGTGCTCGCACCGTTCGGGGCGACGTCGACGCGATAGTCGCCGGGGCCCGTGATGCCGAGCGCGAGATTAGGCGTGTCGATTTCGTACGATCCGCCGGCCGGCAGATCGCGCACGTGCGTCGATACGGTGCCGAGCCCCACTTTCAGCTGGGTCGACGAGTCGTCGAGGTTCAGCACCGACAGGCTCGTCGACTCGCCGAGCCGCACCGCGGTCGAGCCAATGTGCAGTTCCGAGCGCGCACCGGCATCGTTCCAGAGCTGGTCGCCGGTCGTCAGCGGCCGGTTCACGGCGGCATACGACCACGTATCGGTGCCGGCCGGTTCGGTCGTCACGGCGCCCGACAGGTAATTGAGCCGCGCGACACGGCTGGGCGGATCGCCGCCCGGTTGCCGTGCGGCGGCCGCGTAGGGCGGGGCGCCGGCCGATTGCGCGAAAGCGGGGGGCAGCGCCGCAAGCGCGACGAACGCGAGCAGCGTGCAGCGGGCGGTTCGCTTGAGCGTGAACAGGGTGGCCATGGTGAGCGTCTTCGTCTTTATCGCGGCGCGTCGATTCGTGCCGCTGAGTTCACAATATCCGCTCGGCCTGTTTCAATGCTCGGTGTTTTGTAAGTCGAATGGCACGCGATGTAACAAAACCTGTCGATCGCGCGCCGTTGTCGTGCAGACGCAATCCAGGCGTCAAGCGGACGTAAGCCACCCGTCGAAAACCTGCTGTCCGGGCACCGTGACGCGCAGCACGCGCGGCCGTGCCGAGCGCTCGATCCAGCCGTGCGCGCAGAAGCTCTCTAGCAGCGCCGCGCCGAGTGCGCCGCCGAGATGCGAGCGCCGTTCGCTCCAGTCGAGGCAGCCGCACGCGAAGCGGCGCCGGCGCGTGCGCTGTTGCGCGACGTCGATGCCCCATTGCGCGAGCGCCTGGGTGCCGAGTTCGGTGGTCTCGATCGCGTCGCCGTCGGCCAGCAGCCAGCCGCGGGTGGTGAGCCCGTCGAAGATGCGCACCGCGAGTTCGCCGGCCATGTGGTCGTAGCAGGTACGCGCATAGCGCAATTCGGCCGGGACCGTGCGGGACGGCGCCGGAACCGGGCGATGCGGCGCGGCCGCGCGCGCGACGTTCGCGAGCGCCTCGAGCGATGCCGCGATGTCGGCCGATGCGATGCGGTAGTAGCGGTGCCGGCCGCGCACGTCGAGCGCGAGCAGGCCGCCTTCGGTCAAGCGCGCGAGGTGGGCGCTTGCCGCGGACGGCGACAGCCCCGCGATCATCGTCAGTTCGCCTGCGGGTCGCGCGCTGCCGTCCATCAGCACCCACAGCATCGCGGCGCGCCCGGGGTCGGCGATCAGTGAGCCGATGCGGCTCAGGCCCGGGAAGTGGTGGTCGTCTTGGTCGGTCATCGTCGTGTCTCGTCAGGCGGGATGAGCTTCAGTGTAGTGGGCGCGCGCATTCGATGTTTCGCTTTCGGCTGAAATGTCGGATGCAGTGGCACCGGCGTCGACGATGCGGTGGAACCGGGCTGCGGCCGCGTGCGGGGCGCGCGTAGAATGGCCGAAAGCGGCTGCAGCGGGCGGCCGCACGTGACACGATGCAACGATGAAGACGATTTTCTGTTTGCTGGCGGCCGCGCTCGTTTGCGCGGCCTGCGCGCAAGGTGGTGCGGGTACGGCCGGCGAGCGCGGCGGCAGCATCGAGATGTACGGAACGATCGATCAGGGCATCACGGTGCGCCGCTGACCGGTGCCGGCCGTGCGCGCACCGGGCACAGCCCCGGCAGCCGCGCCACACGGGGCGTTCCGCGACGCGTTGCCGCAGTGCAACGTATAATGGCCCAATTACAGCGCCCCTGCCGCCTGGAGCCAACAAGATGTCCCAACCGTCCCCCGTACCGGCCGCCCTCGACCGCACCGAAACCGTATTCCGCTTCCTCGCCGAGCCGTCGTCCGTGAACTTCGGCGGCAAGGTGCATGGCGGCGCGCTGATGAAGTGGATCGACGAGGTCGCGTATGCGTGCGCGGCCGTCTGGTCGAGCCGCTATTGCGTGACGGTCAGCGTCGGCAACATCCGTTTCCAGCGTCCGATCATGGTCGGCAATCTGGTCGAGTTGAAGGCGCGCGTCGTTGCGACGGGCCGCACCAGCATGCACATCCATGTGTCCGTGCATGCCGGCGATCCGAAGGGCGGCATGCTGCGCCAGACGACCGATTGCCTCGTCGTGTTCGTCGCGGTCGACGAGAACGGCAACCCGGTGCCGGTGCCGCCGTTCGTGCCCGAGACCGACGAGCAGAAGGTGCTCGCGAAATATGCGGCCGACGTGCGGGCCGCGCTCGACAAGATCGTCGAGATGAAACCGGACGAGGTCGCGAAGGGCGCGGTCTGACCGCTGCGGGCGCCGCGCATCGCGCCGCGCCCGTCGTCCTGCGATTACTGCGACCCGATCATCTGCTCGGGACGTACCCACGCATCGAATTCCGCCTCGGTCAGGTAGCCGAGCGCGAGCGCGGCCGCCTTCAGCGTCGTGCCTTCCTTGTGCGCCTTCTTCGCGATCTGCGCCGACTTGTCGTAGCCGATGTGCGGATTGAGCGCCGTCACCAGCATCAGGGATTCGTTCAGCAGCAGGTCGATCCGCGAGCGGTTCGGCTCGATGCCCACCGCGCAGTGATCGTTGAAGCTCTGCGCGCCGTCGGCGAGCAGCCGCACCGACTGCAGCACGTTGTGCGCGATCATCGGCCGGAACACGTTCAGCTCGAAATTGCCGCTCGCGCCGCCGACGTTGACCGCGACGTCGTTGCCGAACACCTGGCAGCACAGCATCGTCACGGCTTCGGACTGCGTCGGGTTCACCTTGCCCGGCATGATCGAGCTGCCCGGCTCGTTCTCCGGAATCGACAGCTCGCCGAGCCCGCAGCGCGGCCCGCTCGCGAGCCAGCGGACGTCGTTCGCGATCTTCATCAGGCCGGCCGCGACCGTCTTCAGTGCACCGTGCGCGAACACCAGCGCGTCGGCGGCCGCCATCACCTCGAACTTGCTCGGCGCCGTCACGAACGGCAGCTTCGCGAGCCGGCCGATTTCATCGGCGACGCGCACCGCGAACTCCGGATGCGCGTTCAGCCCCGTGCCGACCGCGGTGCCGCCGAGCGCGAGTTCGTACAGGTGCGGCAGCGCCGATTCGACGTGACGGATGCTCTGGTCGAGCTGCGCGACGTAGCCGGAAAACTCCTGGCCGAGCGTGAGCGGCGTCGCGTCCTGCAGGTGCGTGCGGCCGATCTTCACGATGTCGGCGAACGCCTTCGACTTCGCGTCGAGCGTCGTGCGCAGCGTGCGCAGTGCCGGCAGCAGGTGGTTGACGATCGCGTACGCGGCCGCGACGTGCATCGCGGTCGGGAACACGTCGTTCGACGACTGGCCGCGGTTCACGTCGTCGTTCGGATGAACCTTGCGCGCTTCGCCGCGCTCGCCGCCCATCAGTTCGCTTGCGCGATTCGCGATCACCTCGTTGAGGTTCATGTTGGTCTGCGTGCCGGAGCCCGTCTGCCACACGGCGAGCGGGAATTCACGCGGATGCTTGCCGGCGATGATCTCGTCGGCCGCGTCGATGATCGCGCGCGCCTTGTCGTCGGCCAGCACGCCGAGCGACTGGTTCACGGCCGCCGCGGCGCGCTTGACGATCGCGAGCGCGTGGATCAGCTCGGGCGACTGCTTCTCGGTCGAGATCCGGAAATTCTGCAGCGAGCGCTCGGTCTGCGCGCCCCAGAGCCGGTCGGCCGGCACGGCGATCTCGCCAAACGTATCGCGTTCCATCCGAACTGCTTCGTTCATGATCCACTCCTCCAGGAAAGGGGAAAGGCCGCGCGTCGTCGCGCGGCATCAGACGTAATCAGACGTATCGTGAGGCAGTCGCGCCGCTCGCGCGGCGTCTTGAAGTCTTCAGCCGACTAGCATAGCGCCGGCTCGGATTTCGCGTCTTGTCGCGCTCAGTGCGGCGACGTCACAAACGATGCGCTCTTCAGATGGAAGCGCCATGCCATCAGCACGGCCACGCTCGCGAGGCCGGCCGCGAGGCCCCACCAGAGGCCGCGGGCACCGAGGCCCACGTGGAACGCGAACCAGTAGCCGGTCGGAAAACCGATGCCCCAGTAGCCGAGGGTCGCCGCGAGCATCGGGATGCGCGTGTCCTTCAGGCCGCGCAGCGCACCCGACGCGACGGTCTGCGCGCCGTCGACGATCTGGAACACCGCGGCGATGCCGAGCAGCGACGCGGCAAGCGACACGGTGGCCGCGTTGGCCGGATCGTCGAGGTTCAGGTACAGGCCGACGATCGCATGCGGCGCGACGATCAGCACGATGCCCGACAGTGTCATGAACGCGACGCCGAGGCCGAGTGCGACGAAGCCCGCATGTCGCGCGGCGACAGGCGCCCCTGCGCCGACCCAGTAACCGACCCGCACGTTGGCGGCCTGGCCGATCGCGAGCGGCACCATGAACGCCACCGACGCGACGTTCAGCGCGATCTGGTGTGCGGCCAGCGACGTCGCGCCGAGCACGCCGATCGTCAGGCCGGTCGCGAGGAACAGCGTCGATTCGACGCCGTACGTGATCGCAACGGGCCAGCCGATGCCGATCAGTTCGCCCATCATCGGCAGCTTCGGGCGCGCGGCCGTGACGAAATGACGGAAGCGTTGCCGGCCGTGCAGCAGCCAGATCAGTGCGAGTGCGGTGAGCCAGATCGTGATCGTCGTTGCGACGGCCGAACCGAGGAAACCGAGGCGCGGCAGCCCGAACGCGCCGTGGATCAGCCCGTAGTTCAGCACACCGTTGACGCCGACGCCGCCGATCGATACCCACAGCAGCCGGCGCGCCGCGCCGATCGCAGGCAGGAAGGCGCGCATCAGCCCGACGCCGATCAGGCTGCCGAGCGCGGCGAAGCGCAGGATACCCGTGTATTCGCCGACGTGATGCGCGAGCAAGGGCGGCTCGTGGAACATCAGCAGGATCGGTTCGGACAGCGACAGCGCGATGATGGCCGGAATCGCGAGCAGCACGGACAGCGCGAAGCCGGTCCAGTAGATGTGCGGTACGCGCTCGTCGGCTTTGGCGCCGCGCGCGTGCGCGACGCTGACGCTGACTGACGACAGCACGCCTTGCAGCACGGTCACGATGACGAAGAAGAAGTTCGCGCCGAGCCCGCCCGCCGCCAGCGAATCGGGGCCGAGCGAGCCGAGCAGCACCGTGTCGGTGACGCTCATCGCCATCTGCGAGAGCTGCGCGATCGCGAGCGGCGCGGCGAGGCGCGCGGTATCGGCGGCGTGACTGGACAGGGACGGCGGCGCGGCGGCCGTCCGCGTAAGACCGGAATGCGACATGGAATGGGCGCTCGCGCGGGTGCGGGCCCGCGCTATATGTATTTATTTTGAGAGACGGCTAGCTTACGGCTTTATTCGAACGGTGTCGAACGCGCGCGCCGATGGCCATGTCGCAGGCAGGGGGAACCGTCGGCCCTAGGCTTCGCGCACGGCAATGCGCGTGTCGCCGAGCAGGACGACCTGGCCCGCGCGGATCTTGCAGGTCTTGCGCAGCTCGACCGCGCCGTCGACTTTCACCGCGCCGGACGCGACGATCAGCTTCGCGGTGCCGCCGCTGTCCGCGAGGCCGGTGATCTTGAGAAGGTTGTGCAGCTCGACGTATTCGCCGGTCAGCGTGAAATCCAGGTTGGGCATGACGAAGAAGGTGCGCAATGCGCGGGAGGAATCGCCTCGCATCATACGGCACCGCGGGCCGGCGCGCGAGCGCGGCCGGCCGCCGGAGGCAGTTGTTAGGGAATGTGAGCCATTCGTCAGCAAATGAAACGGTGGGTAACAGTCTGAGAGATTCGAGAACCGGCCGTGCGGGCCGCGGGTCTTTTGTCGTACCTGCTGCGTGTTGCGGCGGGGACGCCACGGTCCGCATTGCTGCGGATCGGGCTCACAACTTCCTGAGGAGAATTGCCATGTCCAAGATTCGTACGATGCTGATCGGTGCCGCGCTGACGGCGTTCGCCACTTCGGCCGCATTTGCCCAGACGGGCACGGCGGTGCAGGGCGCAGCCGGTGCCGGCGTACAGGCGCA
>NZ_JAAGPB010000431.1:0-7160 GCF_017104585.1 Burkholderia sp. Ac-20392 | reverse complement strand
GGCGACGCGCGCGCGGGTGCTCGAAGCCGTGGAGGCGCTCGGGTATCGGCCGCATCTCGCCGCGCGGGCGCTGGCGGAAGGGCGCGCGCCGACGGTCGCGCTGATGGTGTCGAGCATCGCAAACCCGTTTTATCCGGAGTTTGCGCTGGCGGTCGAGCGCGCGGTGCGGCGCAACGGGCAGTTCCTGATCGTCTGCAATACGAACGAAGATCCGTTGCAGGGGCGCGCGTATCTCGACCAGATCGCCGGCACGATCTCCGAAGGCATTCTCGTGACCAATGCGAACCTGCATCTGCCGGATCTGCTCGACGTGGCGGCGCGCGGCGTGCCGGTCGTGCTGTGCCTGTGGGAGCGGCCCGAGGCGCCGCCCGACGGGTTGCCGTGCGTGGCGATCGATTTTCGCGAGGCAGGGCGGATCGCGACGCGGCACCTGCTCGAGCTGGGCCACGCGCACATCGGCGTGATCGTCGGCGGGTCGGCGAGCGGCGTGCAGGCGGCGCGTTATGACGGCTTCGTCGACGTGATGCGCGAAGCAGGGCTCGATGCGTCGATCGTTGCGGCCGAGCCCGATTCGATCGAAGGCGGCGTGCGTGCGGCGGGGCGGTTGCTGGATGCGCATCCGCAGTTGACCGCGCTGGTCGCGACCAACGACCTGCCGGCGATCGGTGCGATGCATGCTGCGGCCGATCGCGGCAGGCGCGTGCCGGATGATCTGTCGATCGTCGGGATTACCGATATTCACCTGGCCAGCGACACGCGGCCCACGCTGACAACCGTCGCGATTCCGACCGCCGAGGCCGCCGGGCTGGCGGTTGAACTACTGAATGCGCTGCGCGAGGCGGGTGATCGGAGCGACGCAGTGTCGCGCGTGCGTACCGCGTCGCTGCCGAAGCTGGTGGTGCGGGGTACGACTGGTCGCGCACCTGACGGGAGCGCGACGCGGTCGGCTTGATGCGTGGCGGGGGCGCGTACGTTGAAGCCGCCCTCGTGATCATCTCGACCAGGCATGGGTTTGCGCTCCGGGGCAGCAGACGGCAAACGGCAAACGCACCGCCAGCCTCAACCGCCTTCCACGAGCCGCAGCACGATGCGCCTGGCCGATTCGAGATGCGCGACCGTCATCGAACGAGCCGCACGCCCATTTCGTTCGCGGCACGCCTGCAGGATCTCCTCGTGCTCGACCTGGAACGATGGCGTATCCGCGAGCAGCGTGGTCTGCAGGCGTTCGTACCGTTCGACCTGGCTGCGCAGCTCCGCGATCGTCTTCAACTGCCGCGCGTTGCCGCAGCACGAATACAGCAGCGCGTGGAATTCGCGGTTCAGTTCGCCCTGCCGGCGCGGCACGGCCGCATCGCCGAGCAGGCGATGGACGAGTTCGGCGCGTGCCAACGTCTCGTCGTCGAGCTGCTTCACGCTCCGGTAGATCGCGTCGCCTTCCAGCAGCGCGCGCAGGTCGTAGATTTCCTGCACGTCCGATGCACTCAGCATGCGCACGACGGCGCCGCGATTCCTGAAGATGTCCAGCAGGCCTTCGCGCTCCAGGCGCTGGATCGCCTCGCGCATCGGAATCCGGCTGATGCCGAACCGGTCGGCCAGGTCGCGTTCGACGAGCCGCTCGCCGGCTTCCAGTTCGCCGTTGATGATCATGTCCCGCAACGAGGCGGCCACGGCGTCCGCCGTGGAATCGAGTTTGGCTTCCATGCCTGCATGTTCCGTCAATTTGGAATAATGGTATACCAAATTGGAATCCGGTGCCAAAATGGCGAGCGCAGGCGGGCTTCGTATAACGACATCCGGCCCGGCCGAAGCAACCCACATCAATGGAGAGCGAGATGGCATCTGGCGAACACAAGTATCGCGTCGCAGTAGAGTGGACGGGCAATCGCGGCACCGGCACGTCGGGGTATCGCGAGTACGGCCGCGATCATTTGATCCGGGCCGGCTCCAAGCCGGATATTCCCGGTTCGTCGGACGCGGCGTTTCGCGGCGATGCCGCGCGCTGGAATCCGGAAGACCTGCTGCTGGCGTCGGCATCGGCGTGTCACAAGCTCTGGTATCTGCATCTGTGTTCCGATGCGGGCATTCGCGTGCTTGCCTATGTCGACGATGCGGAAGGCACGATGGTCGATCGCACCGAGCCGGGCCGCTTCACGGAAATCGTGCTGCGTCCGCACGTGACGATCCAGGCCGGCGACGATCGCGAGCGGGCAGCACATCTGCATCATGATGCGCACGCGAAGTGCTATATCGCGAACTCGGTCAATTTCCCGATCCGCTGCGAACCGGTGATCGAGTTCGCCGCCGCGTGACGCCGACACCCGCCTGAATGAAATCGACGATGAAGCTCTTTTACTACCCCAGCAATGCCAGCATGGCGCCGCACTTCGTGCTGGAAGAAATCGGCAAGCCGTTCGAACTCGAATTCGTCGACCGCACGCACGACCAGCACAAGTCGCCGGACTACCTCGCGCTCAATCCGAACGGGCTCATCCCGGTGCTGATCGACGGTGACCTGGTGCTGTACGAAGCCGCCGCCATTTGCCTGCATCTTGCCGATACGCATCCCGAGCAGCGGCTTGCGCCCGCACTCGGCACGCCGGAACGTGCGCAGTTCTACAAATGGCTCATGTGGCTCACCAACACGCTCCAGACGACGCTAATCGCGTATTTCTATCCGGAGCGCTGGGTCGATGTGGGCAACGCGACGGGCGCCGCACAGGTGAAGGCGCACGCGGAAGCGAAAATCGCGGCGCTGCTGGATCAGCTCGACCGTCAACTGGAAACGAGCGGCGGCCCGTGGCTGCTCGGCGCGCATTACACGGTGCTCGATCCGTATGCGCTGATGCTGTGCCGCTGGACGCGCGGCTTTGCCGAGCCGGCGCGCCAGCGTCCGGTGCTCGGCGGCTATCTGCAGCGGGTGCTCGCGCGTCCGGCGATTCAGCGGGCGTTGCAGACCGAAGGGCTTGCGCAGCCCTGGGTGTGACGCGTCATGGCGGCAGCATGCGCGTCGCTCGATGCGCATGCGTGCCGGGCGATCCGGAAACGGCAGCGGCCACGACGTTGCGAACCCGGCGTTGGCGTCAGCGTCACAGCGCGACGCCGTACACCTCCCGCGCAGCCGCACGAATTGCATCGGCCATCACCGCGACGGCCGGCGAATGCAGCCGGTCGGTGCGCGTGATGATCCCGAAATCGTCCATCCGGCAATCCATCTCCAGCGGCAGCACCGTGACGATTCCGTGCCGCGCGTAGTAGCGCGCAACGTCTTCGGCCAGCACCGCGATCATGTCGCTCTGTTCGAGCAACTGCGTGATGAACAGCAGCGCGGACGTTTCGACGAGGTTCGCCGGCGGCGCGAGGCTCGCGCGCTGGAACACGAGTTCGAAGCGGTGGCGCAGCACGCTGCCGGCCGGCGGCACGACCCATGCGGCGCGCTGTACGTCCGCGAGTGACAGCGGCGCCTGCGCGAGCAGCGGATGGCCGGGCCGTACCACCGCGGCCACCGGCTCGCCGGTCAGCGGTTCGTAGCGCAGCCGCAGCTTGTCGTGTTCGGCGGAGAGCCGGCCGAGCACGATGTCGATCTTCTCCTGCGCAAGATGTTCGAGCAGCACGTTGCTGGTGTCGATCTCGACCGACACGTGCAGGCCGGCATGCGTCCCCTTTACGGCGGCGACGGCCGGCGGCACGAGCCGCAGGCCCGGTGACGTGATCGCCCCCACCGCCACATGGCCGAGATGGCCGGCCTTCAGCGCGGCCAGCTCCTCGTGCGCCTGGTCGAGGCTGCCGAGCGCCGCGCGCGCGTGGCGGATCAGCGCGTCGCCGTACAGCGTCGGCCGCATTCCGCGCGGCAGTCGTTCGAACAGCACCGCGCCGATCGATTCCTCGAGTTCACGCAGCAGCTTCGACGCGGCCGGCTGCGTCATGTTCAGCGCGGCCGCCGCGCGGTGAATGCTGCCTTCGTCGGCAAGCGCGACGACCAGCAGAAGCTGGCGCGTCTTCAGGCGGCCACGGTTTCCCCACGGGCTGGCATCGGGCATCGTACGGGTTTATATCGATATCGAAATGGATATCGTAATCGCCCAAAACGTCATTAGCGAGTTATCAAAATTCTGCCTAGACTGCGCCGGTACCCGTCACCACAGGACTGACGATGTCGGCAACGAAACCCAGGCTGCGCTCCACCCAATGGTTCGGCACGAACGACAAGAACGGCTTCATGTACCGGAGCTGGATGAAGAACCAGGGCATCCCCGATCATGAGTTCGATGGCCGGCCGATCATCGGCATCTGCAATACGTGGTCCGAACTGACGCCGTGCAACGCCCACTTCCGCAAGCTCGCCGAGCACGTGAAGCGCGGGATCTCCGAGGCCGGCGGCTTTCCGGTCGAATTCCCGGTGTTCTCGAACGGTGAATCGAACCTGCGCCCGTCGGCGATGCTCACGCGCAACCTCGCGTCGATGGACGTCGAGGAGGCGATTCGCGGCAACCCGATCGACGCGGTCGTGCTGCTGGCCGGCTGCGACAAGACGACGCCCGCGCTGCTGATGGGCGCGGCGAGTTGCGACGTGCCGGCGATCGTCGTGTCGGGCGGCCCGATGCTGAACGGCAAGCTGGAAGGCAGGAACATCGGCTCCGGCACCGCCGTGTGGCAGCTGCACGAAGCGCTGAAGGCCGGCGAGATCGACCTGCATCACTTCCTGTCGGCCGAAGCCGGGATGTCGCGCTCGGCCGGTACCTGCAACACGATGGGCACCGCGTCGACGATGGCGTGCATGGCCGAGGCGCTCGGCGTCGCGCTGCCGCACAACGCGGCGATTCCGGCCGTCGATTCGCGCCGCTACGTGCTCGCGCACATGTCCGGCATCCGCATCGTCGAGATGGCGCTGGAAGGGCTCGTGCTGTCGAAGATCCTCACGCGCGCGGCGTTCGAGAACGCGATCCGCGCGAATGCGGCGATCGGCGGCTCGACCAATGCGGTGATCCACCTGAAGGCGATCGCGGGCCGCATCGGCGTGCCGCTCGAACTGGAAGACTGGATGCGCATCGGCCGCGACACGCCGACGATCGTCGACCTGATGCCGTCGGGGCGCTTCCTGATGGAGGAGTTCTATTACGCGGGCGGGCTGCCGGCGGTGTTGCGCCGGCTCGGCGAAGGCGGGCTGCTGCCGAACCCGGATGCGCTGACGGTGAACGGCAAGTCGCTGTGGGACAACGTGCGCGAAGCGCCGAACTACGACGACGAGGTGATCCGCCCGCTCGACCGGCCGCTGATCGCGGACGGCGGCATCCGCATCCTGCGCGGCAATCTTGCGCCGCGCGGTGCGGTGCTGAAGCCGTCGGCGGCGAGCCCCGAGCTGCTCAAGCATCGCGGCCGGGCGGTAGTGTTCGAGAACCTCGAACACTACAAGGCGACGATCAACGACGAGGCGCTCGACGTCGACGCAAGCTCCGTGATGGTGCTGAAGAACTGCGGGCCGCGCGGCTATCCGGGGATGGCCGAGGTCGGCAACATGGGGCTGCCGCCGAAGCTGTTGCGCCAGGGCGTGAAGGACATGGTGCGGATTTCCGACGCACGGATGAGCGGCACCGCGTACGGCACGGTCGTGCTGCACGTCGCGCCGGAGGCCGCCGCCGGCGGGCCGCTCGCGGCCGTGCGCAACGGCGACTGGATCGAGCTCGACTGCGAGGCCGGCACGCTGCATCTCGACATTCCGGATGACGAACTGCAGCGCCGCCTGTCGGACGTCGATCCGGCCGCGGCGCCGGGCGTGGTCGGCCAGCTCGGCAAGGGCGGCTACGCACGGTTGTACATCGATCACGTGCTGCAGGCCGACGAGGGGTGCGATCTCGACTTCCTGGTCGGCACGCGCGGCGCGGAGGTGCCGAGCCATTCGCATTGAGCGGCTGCGTCGCAGCCGGTGGCGGGCTTTCCCGGCCCGTGCTTCGTGAAACCGTGAACGCATGACGGCCGGCCGCCACAGGGGCCGGCGCAGGACGCGAACCATGACATCGAGCAGCACGCCGCGTTATCGCGGCATTTTCCCCGTCGTCCCGACGACGTTTACCGACACCGGTGAGCTCGACCTCGCAAGCCAGAAGCGCGCGGTCGATTTCATGATCGACGCGGGCTCGGACGGGCTGTGCATCCTCGCGAACTTTTCCGAACAGTTCGCGATCACCGACGACGAACGCGACGTGCTCATGCGCACGATCCTCGAACACGTCGCGGGCCGCGTGCCGGTGATCGTCACGACGTCGCACTACAGCACGCAGGTGTGCGCGGCGCGCAGCCTGCGCGCGCAGCAGCTCGGCGCGGCGATGGTGATGGCGATGCCGCCGTATCACGGCGCGACGTTTCGCGTGCCCGAAGCGCAGATCTTCGCGTTCTATGCGCGCGTGTCCGACGCGATCTCGATCCCGATCATGGTTCAGGATGCGCCCGCGAGCGGCACTGGGCTGTCTGCCCCGTTCCTCGCCCGGATGGCGCGCGAGATCGAACAGGTCGCGTACTTCAAGATCGAGACGCCGGGTGCGGCGAACAAGCTGCGCGAGCTGATCCGGCTCGGCGGCGACGCGATCGAAGGGCCGTGGGACGGCGAGGAGGCCATCACGCTGCTCGCCGATCTGCATGCGGGCGCGACCGGCGCGATGACGGGCGGCGCGTATCCGGACGGCATCCGGCCGATCCTCGAAGTGTGGCGCGACGGCCGGCATGACGACGCCTACGCGCGCTACCAGGCCTGGCTGCCGTTGATCAATCACGAGAACCGCCAGTCCGGAATTCTCACCGCGAAGGCGCTGATGCGCGAAGGCGGCGTGATCGCGTGCGAGCGGCCGCGGCATCCGATGCCGGAACTGCATCCGGACACGCGCGCGGAACTGCTCGCGATCGCGCGGCGGCTCGATCCGCTCGTGCTGCGCTGGGCGCGCTGAACGATCACCGAACGATACGCGAAGGAGGCATGCACGATGAGTGATCAGGTTTCGCTGGGTGTCGTCGGCATCGGCAAGATTGCGCGCGACCAGCATCTGCCGGCGATCGACGCCGAACCGGGTTTCAAGCTGACCGCCTGTGCGAGCCGCCACGCGGAAGTGGCCGGCGTACGCAACTATCACGATCTGCGCGCGCTGCTGGCCGCCGAGCGCGAACTCGACGCA
>NZ_JAAGPB010000430.1:0-233 GCF_017104585.1 Burkholderia sp. Ac-20392 | reverse complement strand
AAAAAAAAAAAAAAAGATAATCGCAAAGACCGCCGGAATCGCGACAGAAATAACCGAGATACTTGTCGACAAGGACGAGCAAATATGCCACCGCACATACCTAGCCCACCGCCCCCCTCTTCTACCGCCGCCAATCTCCATATTACGTTGCAACGTGCACTATCAAACACCTACTCTCGCCACTCCACGCTCTACTCTGTCGCACCTAAGTACACCACATCATACACATGTCA
>NZ_JAAGPB010000429.1:0-7259 GCF_017104585.1 Burkholderia sp. Ac-20392 | reverse complement strand
ACAACCGGCTGCACCGCCCGCGACTTCGCCTGTCACATCGCCTGTCACACAGTGAACTCACGCGCGCATGCGCACGATTCGGCAATTTCGACCGATTACAGATTTCCGTGAAATGGCCGATGACACTCTTTAACAACTATTTCAGTCCACCGGCAGACAATGGGAAACGTTTCATAGACATCGGCTTCTAACCGATACACCCCATGCAGACGGGAACGGGGTGTGCAGCGCAAGCCCCTTGAAACCGGCAAGGCTCGCCCCACCTAGGGGACAACAAGGCCAGATGCCACTGCGAAGAGGAGTGCCGCCATGCAAATGATCTACAACAGCCCCAACTACTGCGTCGTCGAATTCGCGCCGCAGGCCGGCCACCACCTGATGAATGCCGGCGGATATGAAATCGTCGACAAGAACGCGCAGCGCGAAATCTTCATCGACGGCGAACTTGCCGAACGATTCCGCGCGCACGTGAAGCAGTTGATCGAGGATGAGCCGTCGCTCGACGAAGTGGACGAATTCCTCGGACAATTCGACAGCCTGATGATGATGCCCGTCGTACTGCACTGACGACCCGCGGCCCGGCGCCTCGTGCGGCCGGGCCATTCGCCGCGCATCGACGCGGCGCCGCGAGCACTCCGATCATGCCCCCGTCCGGTTCGCCGGCGGGGGTTTTCATTTGGCGGCCCGGCCGGCGCGGCGCAAGGCCGGGCGGCGCCCATGCGCACCGGCTACAATGACGCTTTTCCCGTCTTCGCCGGTCTCTCGCCCATGTCTGCGACTCCTCTCGCCGCTTCCGTCCCGCTCGACGCGCCCTACACGCGCGGCGCCGCACTGCCTGCGCTGCTCAAGTCGCGCATCCTGATCCTCGACGGCGCGATGGGCACGATGATCCAGCGCTACAAGCTCGACGAAGCCGCGTATCGCGGCGAGCGCTTCAAGGATTTCCCGCGCGACATCAAGGGCAACAACGAGCTGCTGTCGATCACGCAGCCGCAGATCATCCGCGAGATCCACGACCAGTACTTCGCGGCCGGCGCCGACATCGTCGAGACCAACACGTTCGGCGCGACGACCGTCGCGCAATCCGACTACGAGATGGAAGATCTCGTCGTCGAGATGAACATCGAATCGGCGAAGCTCGCGCGCGAAGCGGCCGAGAAATACGCGACGCCGGAAAAACCGCGCTTCGTCGCGGGCGCGATCGGGCCGACGCCGAAGACGGCCAGCATCTCGCCGGACGTCAACGACCCGGGCGCACGCAACGTCACGTTCGACGAACTGCGCGCGTCGTACTACCAGCAGGCGAAGGCGCTGCTCGACGGCGGCGTCGACCTGTTCCTCGTCGAGACCATCTTCGACACGCTGAACGCGAAGGCCGCGCTGTTCGCGCTCGACGAGCTGTTCGAGGACACCGGCGAGCGCCTGCCGATCATGATCTCGGGTACCGTCACCGATGCGTCGGGCCGGATCCTGTCGGGCCAGACGGTCGAAGCGTTCTGGAATTCGCTGCGCCATGCGAAGCCGCTCACGTTCGGCCTGAACTGCGCGCTCGGCGCGGCGCTGATGCGCCCGTACATCGCCGAGCTCGCGAAGCTGTGCGACACGTACGTGTCGTGCTACCCGAACGCGGGCCTGCCGAACCCGATGGCCGAGACGGGCTTCGACGAGACGCCGGACGTCACGTCGGGCCTCCTGAAGGAATTCGCGCAAGCCGGGCTCGTGAACCTCGCGGGCGGCTGCTGCGGCACGACGCCCGAACACATCGCCGAGATCGCGAAGGCGCTCGCCGACGTGAAGCCGCGCCGCTGGCCGAACCAGTACAGCGACAACGCCTGACCCGACCGCCCCACGTCCTTCATCACCAGAATTCGCACCGCCATGACCGATCACATGATGCGCCTTGCCGGCCTCGAGCCGTTCAACGTCACGCCCGGGACGCTCTTCATCAACGTCGGTGAGCGCACCAACGTCACCGGCTCGAAGGCGTTCGCACGCATGATCCTCAACGGCCAGTTCGACGAGGCGCTCGCGGTCGCACGCCAGCAGGTCGAGAACGGCGCGCAGGTGATCGACATCAACATGGACGAGGCGATGCTCGATTCGAAGGCGGCGATGGTGCGCTTCCTGAATCTGATCGCGTCGGAGCCGGACATCGCGCGCGTGCCGATCATGATCGACTCGTCGAAGTGGGAAGTGATCGAGGCGGGCCTGAAGTGCGTGCAGGGCAAGGCGATCGTGAACTCGATCTCGCTGAAGGAAGGCGAGGACGCGTTCCGCCACCATGCGCACCTGATCCGCCGCTACGGCGCGGCAGCCGTCGTGATGGCGTTCGACGAAACCGGCCAGGCCGATACCTACGAGCGCAAGATCGAGATCTGCACGCGCTCGTACAACTTCCTCGTGAACGAAGTCGGCTTCCCGCCGGAAGACATCATCTTCGACCCGAACATCTTCGCGGTCGCGACCGGCATCGAGGAGCACAACAACTACGCGGTCGACTTCATCGAGGCGACCCGCTGGATCAAGCAGAACCTGCCGCACGCGAAGATCAGCGGCGGCGTGTCGAACGTGTCGTTCTCGTTCCGCGGCAACGACCCGGTGCGCGAGGCGATCCACACCGTGTTCCTGTACCACGCGATCCAGGCGGGGATGGACATGGGCATCGTCAATGCGGGCCAGCTCGGCGTGTACGCCGATCTCGACGCCGAGCTGCGCGAGCGCGTCGAGGACGTGATCCTGAACCGCCGCGACGATTCGACCGACCGCCTGCTCGAGATCGCCGACAAGTTCAAGGCAGGGGGCGCGAAAAAGGAAGAGAACCTCGAGTGGCGCAACCAGCCGGTCGAGAAGCGGCTCTCGCATGCGCTGGTGCACGGCATCACGAACTTCATCGTCGAAGATACCGAAGAGGTGCGCGCGAAGATCGACGCGGCCGGCGGCCGCCCGATCAACGTGATCGAAGGGCCGTTGATGGACGGAATGAACATCGTCGGCGACCTGTTCGGCCAGGGCAAGATGTTCCTGCCGCAGGTCGTGAAATCGGCGCGCGTGATGAAGCAGGCCGTCGCGCACCTGATCCCGTTCATCGAGGAAGAAAAGCGCCTGCTCGCGGAAGCGGGCGGCGACGTGCGCGCGAAAGGCAAGATCGTCATCGCGACCGTGAAGGGCGACGTGCACGACATCGGCAAGAACATCGTGTCGGTCGTGCTCCAGTGCAACAACTTCGAAGTCGTCAACATGGGCGTGATGGTCCCGTGCAACGAGATCCTCGCGAAGGCGAAGGTCGAGGGCGCGGACATCATCGGGCTGTCGGGCCTCATCACGCCGAGCCTCGAGGAAATGGCGTACGTCGCGTCGGAAATGCAGCGCGACGACTACTTCCGCGTGAAGAAGATCCCCCTGCTGATCGGCGGCGCGACGACCTCGCGCGTGCACACGGCCGTGAAGATCGCGCCGCACTACGAAGGCCCGGTGGTCTACGTGCCGGACGCGTCGCGCTCGGTGTCGGTCGCCTCCAGCCTGCTGTCCGACGAAGGCGCGGCGAAGTACCTCGACGAGCTGAAGTCCGACTACGAACGCATCCGCGACCAGCACGCGAACCGCAAGGCGCAGCCGATGGTCACGCTCGCCGAAGCGCGCGCGAACAAGACCAAGGTCGACTGGGCGGGCTACCAGCCGGTGAAGCCGAAGTTCATCGGCCGCCGCGTGTTCAAGAACTACGACCTGAACGAGCTCGCGCAATACATCGACTGGGGCCCGTTCTTCCAGACCTGGGATCTCGCGGGCCCGTACCCGGCGATCCTGAACGACGAGATCGTCGGCGAATCGGCGCGACGCGTGTTCTCCGACGCGAAATCGATGCTCGCGCGCCTGATCCAGGGCCGCTGGCTGACCGCGAGCGGCGTGATCTCGCTGCTGCCGGCGAATACCGTCAACGGCGACGACATCGAGATCTACAGCGACGAGTCGCGCTCGGAAGTGCTGCTCACGTGGCGCAACCTGCGCCAGCAAAGCGTGCGCCCGGTGGTCGACGGCGTGATGCGGCCGAACCGCTCGCTCGCCGACTTCATCGCGCCGAAGGAATCGGGCGTCGCCGACTACATCGGCATGTTCGCGGTGACGGCCGGCCTCGGCGTCGACGTGAAGGAAAAGCAGTTCGAAGCCGACCACGACGACTACAGCGCGATCATGCTGAAGGCGCTCGCCGACCGCTTCGCGGAAGCCTTCGCGGAAGCGATGCACGCACGCGTGCGGCGCGAGCTGTGGGGCTACGCGAGCGGCGAAACGCTCGACAACGATGCGCTGATCGCCGAAAAGTACGCAGGCATCCGCCCGGCGCCCGGCTACCCGGCCTGCCCCGACCACCTCGTGAAGCGCGACATGTTCGACGTGCTGCGCGCGGACGAGATCGGCATGAGCGTGACCGATTCGCTGGCGATGCTGCCGGCCGCGAGCGTGTCGGGGTTCTATCTCGCGCATCCGGACAGCACGTATTTCTCGGTCGGCAAAATCGGGCAGGATCAGCTCGAGGATTATGCGCAGCGCATGGCGCTGTCGCTCGACGACGCGCGCCGCGCGCTTGCGCCGCAGCTCTGATCGGCCTTTCGACGGCCACGCCGTCGCCCGCTATCGTCAGACAAAATAAAAAGCCCGCTCGAAAGCGGGCTTTTTTCTGCCTTTCGATCCTTTCGGACCGGCCGGGCAAGCAGGCTCAGAAGCCCCAGTGCACGTCAGCTTCGCCGGCTTTCGCTTCGCGCAGCATCGTGAGGAAGGGGGCGACGCGCTGTGCCAGGCTCGGCGGCACTTCGTGGTGCGCGTGGTCGGCTTCGTCTTCGTGGAAATGGCCGGCGTGCTCGGCGCGTTCCTGCTTCGCCTGTGCAACTGCGCCTTCCAGCTTGGCGATCGCGTGGTCCAGCTCATCGTGCGTAATCACACCGCGCTCGCCCAGCTGCTTGCCGACGAGACCCAGCACATACACGGCGAAATCCTTCAGCACGTCGAGATCCTGTGCCGCCTTGCTCTTGAACGTAATCATGACAATTCCCTTTTCATCTTGTTGTGCCTGCGCGGCGCGGTTGGGGAACGCCGGCAGACCGGCGTCCGGCCTCGCGGACGCGGGCCGCCTGAGCGGCATATTAGCACCTGTTAAAATTCTGCGATCCCTGAAACGCGCGCTTAAAAAGCGCGCCGGCGGGCCGGCGTTTCCGGCCGCCACCAACGAAGCCTTCTACCAGCATGCTGCCAGCACACAAACAGACCCTCGAAGCCCTGCTCGCGGATAGCGTCAAGCAGGTCGCACACGCGCTGAAAGGCGCCGACGCCGCATCCGTCGCCCCCGTCATCACGCTGGAGCGCCCGAAGGTCGCCGCGCACGGCGACGTCGCGTGCAACGTCGCGATGCAGCTCGCGAAGCCGCTCGGCACGAACCCGCGCCAGCTCGCCGAGCAGATCGTCGCCGCCCTCACCGCCCAGCCGGGCGCGCAAGGCCTCGTTGAAGCCGCCGAAATCGCCGGCCCCGGCTTCATCAACCTGCGCCTGTCGGCCGCTGCGAAGCAGGCGGTGATCGCCGCCGTGTTCGACCAGGGCCGCGCGTTCGGCACGTCGGATCGCGAGAAAGGCAAGCAGGTGCTGCTCGAATTCGTGTCGGCGAACCCGACCGGCCCGCTGCACGTCGGCCACGGCCGCCAGGCCGCGCTCGGCGACGTGCTCGCGAACGTGATCGCGAGCCAGGGCTACGCGGTGCACCGCGAGTTCTACTACAACGACGCAGGCGTGCAGATCGGCAACCTCGCGATCTCGACGCAGGCGCGCGCACGCGGCCTGAAGCCGGGCGACGCGGGCTGGCCGGAAGCCGCGTACAACGGCGAATACATCGCCGACATCGCACGCGACTTCCTGAGCGGCGAAACGGTCGCCGCGTCGGACGGCGAGCCGGTCAAGGGCACGGGCGACGTCGAGGATCTCGACGCGATCCGCAAGTTCGCGGTCACGTACCTGCGTCGCGAGCAGGACATGGATCTTCAGGCGTTCGGCGTGAAGTTCGACCAGTACTACCTCGAGTCGTCGCTGTACAGCGAAGGCCGGGTCGAGAAGACGGTCGACGCGCTGATCAAGGCCGGCATGACCTACGAGCAGGACGGCGCGCTGTGGCTGCGTACGACCGACGAAGGCGACGACAAGGATCGCGTGATGCGCAAGTCGGACGGCACGTACACGTACTTCGTGCCGGACGTCGCGTACCACGTGACGAAGTGGGAGCGCGGCTTCACCAAGGTGATCAACATCCAGGGTTCGGACCACCACGGCACGATCGCGCGCGTGCGCGCCGGCCTGCAGGGCCTGCACATCGGGATCCCGAAGGGCTACCCCGACTACGTGCTGCACAAGATGGTCACCGTGATGCGCGACGGCCAGGAAGTGAAGATCTCGAAGCGCGCGGGCAGCTACGTGACGGTGCGCGACCTGATCGAATGGTCGGGTGGCGCGGCGGCGGGCCAGGAAGCGGCGCCCGACCTGATCGACGAAGCGACCATCACGCGCGGCCGCGACGCGGTGCGGTTCTTCCTGATCTCGCGCAAGGCCGATACCGAGTTCGTGTTCGACATCGACCTCGCGCTGAAACAGAACGACGAAAACCCGGTCTATTACGTCCAGTACGCGCATGCGCGGATCTGCTCGGTGCTCAATGAGCTGAAATCGCGCTACAACGTCGACGTCGCGCAGTTGCCGGGCGCCGACCTGTCGCAGCTGACGAGCGCGCAAGCGGCGGCGCTGATGCAGAAGCTGGCCGAGTATCCGGACATGCTCACGCACGCAGCCAACGAGCTGGCACCGCACGCAGTCGCGTTCTACCTGCGCGACCTCGCTGGCGAATTCCACTCGTTCTACAATGCGGAGCGCGTGCTGGTCGACGACGAAGCGCCGCGCAATGCGCGCGCCGCGCTCCTCGCCGCGACCCGGCAGGTGCTCGAGAATGGTCTGGCGGTGCTCGGCGTGTCCGCGCCCGCCAAGATGTAAGGCAGCAAGCGGCCCGAACCGGGCAGCGAATGGCTGCGGCTGGAGCGCCCGCCCTCGGGTGCCCACCGCAGCCTTTTCACGATTCTTTTTGCAGGTGACTCAAGCAATGGCACAACCACGCCGAACTTCGAAGCAATCGAAACAAGCCGGAGGGACATTTCTTGGAATCGTGCTGGGCCTGATCGTCGGCCTCGCGATCGCCGTGGTGGTGGCGCTCTACATCACGCGTTCTTTTTTTTTTC
>NZ_JAAGPB010000428.1:0-7493 GCF_017104585.1 Burkholderia sp. Ac-20392 | reverse complement strand
CCGCGCCCGATGCGTCCGTCGACGGGCCGGGCACACTGCGCGATCCGCGCTGGCCGGCCGCGCTGGAACGCCTCGCCGCGCACGGCCTGAGCTGGGATCTGCGCGTGCCGTTCTGGCATCTCGAGGAAGCGGCTGCGCTGCTGGCCGATACACCGTATGTCGACGTCGTGCTCGAACATGCGGGGCTGCCGTGGGATCGCTCGGATGCAGGGCTCGCGCGATGGCGGCGCGGCATGGTGGCGCTTGCCGCGTCGCCGCGTGTCACCGTGAAGATCTCCGAACTCGGCTTGCGCCATGCCGTGTGGAACGAGGCGGACAACGCACGGATCATCCGCGACACGATCGCGATCTTCGGCGCGCAGCGCTGCCTGTTCGCCAGCAACTTTCCGGTGGCCGGGCTGCGTGTGTCGTATCCCGCGCTGCTGCGCACGTTCGCTCGTGCGATGACGAACCTCGATGACGCAGCGCGCCGCGCGATCTGGCATGACAACGCGCTGCGGGTGTACCGGATCGATGCAGATGCGGCTGCCGCTGCCGCGCACGCAAACTGACGCTCACGCCCCCCCAACCCGAAACGGCACGCGACGCCCATCAGCGCGACGCGTGCCGTCAGTCACAGCAGCGGAACGTATCCCGCTTTCAACTGCCGCCGGGATCAGAACCCGAACAGACGCGCCGCATTCGTGCGGCCGATCTTGACCCGATCGTTTTCGCTCAGCAATGCGTGATCGAACCATTCACTGGCGGTCTGCATGCTCTCGTACGGGTAATCGGCGGAAAACAGCACGCGATCGACGCCGACTTCACTGATCGTGTCGAGCAGCCCCTTCGTATGAAAGTGGCCGCTCGTCGTGACGTAGAAGTTGTTGCTGAAATACTCGCCGACCGGGCGCTTCGCCTGCCCCAGCCCGGCGCCGTCCCGCTGCATGCGAAGCCGATGCTCGAGGCGCGGCAGCATCAGCGGCAACCCTTCGCCGAGATGCCCCAGGATGACCGTCAGGTTCGGGTAGCGATCGAACAGGCCGCTCAGCATCAGGCGGATCGCATGCGTGGCCGTCTCATGCGCGAACCCCCATGCCGAGCCGACGAGCGACGAATAGCCTTCGTAGATCCGCTGCTGGCTCGGCAACGCTTCGCGCGGATGAAGATAGACCGGCACATCGAGCGTGGCCGCGCGCTCCCAGAACTCCCAGACCGGCGCCTCGTCGAGATACTGCGCGGTGTCGGCGTTGCCGATGTTCGTATAGCCGTTCACCAGCGCGCCCCGCATGCCAAGCTCCACGACAGCCCGTTCGAGTTCGTCGGCCGCGTCCCTGGGCGACTGCAGCGCAACCGTCGCGAACGCTTGCAGACGCCCGGGATGCACGGAGGTGTAGCGCTCGACGATCTCGTCGTTGGTCCGCTTCGCGAAATCGACGGCCGCCGCGCGGTCGAGAATCGATTGCGCGCCGGGCGACGTCAGCGACAGCACCGCGACGTCGATCCCGCACCGGTCCATCTCCTCGATCCGCCGGTCGGCGTCGAGCAGCCGCGCCTCGACGTCGTCCATATAGGCTTTCCCGTTGCGCGCGGCTTCGCCGGACGCGTCCCACATGCTGTTGTTGAGGGCAGTGGACAGGTGTTCTTCCAATACGATCTTGGCTTTCACAGCGCGTCTCCGGTCGTCAGCGTGATGTGCTTGTATTCGATGAAGTCGTCGATCGCGGCCGCGCCGTTGAGGCGACCCAGGCCGGATTGCCGATACCCGCCCTCCTCGAATTCGTCGTAGACCTTCGCCCAGTCGTTGATCCAGATCGTGCCGGCCTGAAGCGACCGCGCCACCCGCATCGAACGCTGCACGTCACGCGTCCAGACTGCGGCGGCCAGGCCATATTCGCTGTCGTTGGCCAGCGCGACGGCTTCCGCCTCGGTATCGAACACCTGCATCGTCATCACGGGCCCGAAGGTTTCCTTCTGGACGATATCGAGCCGGGCGCTGTCGACTTCGAGCAACGTCGGGCGATAGAACGCACCGCGCGCCAGTTCGCCGTCAGTCACCGGGCCGCCGCGCACGACCACCTTCGCGCCCGCCGCGATCGCCTCTTCGACCGCGCGATCGACACGCGCGACGTTGGGCTTGTCGATGAGCGGCCCCATGTCGCTGAGCGGATCGGCGGCCGGGCCGACCCGCACCGCGGCCAGGCGCTGCGCGAGACGCGTGCGCACCGCGTCGGCGATGCCGCGTTGCACCAGCAGGCGCGAGCCGGTCATGCAGAACTGCCCGGCAAACACCGTCAGCGATTTTTCGATGACGGGCAAGGCCGCATCGAGATCGGTGTCGTCGAACACCACGTGCGGCGTCTTTCCGCCGAGCTCGAGACCGAAGCGCTTGAGCCGCTGCGCACCGACGGCGGAAATCGCGCGCCCGGTCGCGGTCGAGCCCGTGAAGCTGATGACGGGCACGTCGGGCGAGGCGATCAGGGTTTTCGATCCGTCCGCACCCGATTCGCTGAACAGATTGATGACGCCGCTCGGCAGCGACGGCGCTTCGGACAGGATCCGCGACACGAGCGCATTGGTCTGCGCGGTCTGGCCCGGCATCTTGATGACCGTCGTCGTCCCCGCCGCCAGCGCCGGCGCGAGCGAGCGCACCATCAGCACCACGGGGGAATTCCACGGCACGATGATGCCGGCGACGCCCATCGGCTCGCGCAGCACGAGCGACACGACATCCGGCCGCGGCGTTCCGCTGCGGCCCGTTTCGGCCCGCGCCAGCGCCGCGTAGTAGCGCAGCTTCGACGGCACCATCGACACTTCGAAATGCGCTTCGGGCTTGATCTTGCCGTTCTCGAGCGCCAGCAGTTCGATCAGCGCGTCGGCATGCCGCTCGAACGCGGCGGCCAGTTCGTCCAGCACGCGGGCGCGCAGCGCGGCATCGTGCTTCCATGGCGTGTCGCGAAATGCACGCAGGGCCGCGTCGATCGCCGCGCGCGCTTCGGGCTCGCCGCCGTCGGCATAGCGGCCGATCACCGAGCCGGTCGCGGGATCGACGGAGTCGCGATGCGCGGGTGAATCCACCCACTCGCCATCGATCCAGTTCAATACGGGAGCAGCAACATTCATGACGTTCCCCGGTCAGCTGTAGCGGCGGGCGATATGCTCGGCCGTCGCAATGGTGGTGATGTTGGTCGCGACCGAAATCGCATCCGGAAAGATCGACGCGTCGACGACGCGCAGGCCGCTCACGCCATGCACCCGCCCTTCGAGATCGACGACGGCATGCGGATCGTTGATCACACCCATCGGCGCGGTCGAAGTCGGATGGTGGTACGTGTCGAGCGTCGAGCGCGCCGACGCCAGGATCCGTTCGTCCGATTCCGCGCCCGGCCCCGGATTCAGTTCCGAATGAATGAGACCGGACAGCGGCGCGGTGCGGCCGATCCGGCGCGCCAGCTTGATGCCTTCGAGCAGCCGCGCGCGATCCTGCGCTTCGCCGAGGAAATTCAGGTCGATCACGGGCGCATCGCCGGCCTGCCGGCTCGCGAGCTTCAGGCTGCCGACCGACAACGGCCGCGTGAGCGCAACCGCAAGCACGAAGCCGACCTTGGTCGGGCTCTGGTCGTGCGGGAACAGATGCGTCGCGGTGATGTGCAGATCGAGATCGCCGTGCTGCGCAGTCGAACTGTTCGTCCACAGGAACGCGCCGATCGACGGCGACTGATCGCCGATCCGGTCGGGGCGTGCCGCATACGCGTTGTAGTAGAACGGGTGATCTTTCAGGCGCTGGCCCACCGGCAACGTGGCCACTTCGGGAATCGACAGCGCGCGCAGGTCGGCGCCCGGCCCGATGCCCGAACGCAGCAGAATGGCCGCACTGCCGTACGCCCCCGCGCTGAGGACCACCTCGTTCGCGTGAATTTCCTCGCCGTTGTCGAGCCGCACGCCGATGGCCCGCCCGTGCGCAAACAGCACGCGATCGACCAGCGCACCGCCGCGAATCGTCAGGTTCGACCGCGCCCTGACCTCGTTGGTCAGGTAGGCCATGCCCGTGTTGACGCGCACGCCGTTGACGATGTTCATCGGATACGGGCCGACGCCGTTGGCATCCGCGCCGTCGAAATCCTCGATCGCGCGATAACCGTTCGCGAGGGTCGCATCGACGAACGCGCGCTGCATCGGCGTGATGTCGTCGCGCGTCAGTTGACGCACCGGCAGCGGCCCCGCCTGGCCGTGCGACACGCTGTCGTTGTCGCGATGCTCGAGCCGCCGGAACGACGGCAGCATCTCCTCGTACGACCAGCCGGGCAGATTCCAGTTTTTCAGATCCTGCGGCCGCGCGCGAATGGCGACGGCCCCGTTGATCGCCGAACTGCCGCCGAGCACCTTGCCGCGCAGTGCGTTGATCGGGTGATCGACGTAGCCGGCCTGCGTGCGATAGCCCCATTCATGCCGCGCATCGCCACCGACGATATCGCTGCTGGCGATCACGTGCGGATAGTCCCACGCGGCATAGTTGTGCCCGGCCTCGAGCAGCAGGACGTGGCGGCTGGCCTTCTCGCTCAGGCGGGCCGCCATGACGGCGCCGGCGGAACCGCCGCCGACGACCAGTACATCGACGGTTCGCGGGCCGCTTGCGGTCCTGGTGCGGAGCGATGTGTCCGCGGCGCCCGAGCTGGACGCGTTCGACGAACTCGACGAGCTCGCCGCACTGGCCGCGATCGCGTCGGCGCCGAGCAGCGAACCGACAGCGAGCGTCGCCGAATGGGCGAGGGTTTGCGCGAGCATGACGCGGCGCGCGGGATGATGCAGCGGGGTGTTCTTCATGGCAGACGCTTTCTCCATTGAATGCGTGTGCCACAGTACGGTCGGGCCCCGCGACCGGATAGCTAGCGGAAACCGAACCGGTGGTTCGCTTTTTCCGAACGCTCGCGTCTGCCCGTCAGGCGCGCCGCCCCCGTCGGCGAGGCGGCGGCAGGTTCAAGCATGCGAAGGATGCGGCAGCAGGCCGCGTTCGATCAGCGGCATGTCCCAGCGGGCCGGATGGCCGATCTCCTCCTCCAGGAACCGGACCAGCGCCTGGATCTTGGGCGACGTGCGAACCGTCTTGCGATAGACGACATTGACCTGCCCGCCGGACGGCGCATATTCCGGCAGCACCGACACGAGCTCGCCGGACACCAGCGCGTCGGACGCCAGGAAGGTCGGCAGGATCGCGAGCCCCAGCCCGGCGATCGCCCCGGCAAGCAGCTGGAAGCCCGAATCGGTCCGCATCCGCACCCTGACGCGAAACGACTGCTTTTCGTACTCGAGCGGCAGGCTCCACATCCCATGCGGTTCGCGATTCAGATAAAGCAAGCCGTCGTGTTGCGGCAGGTCGTCGGGATGCGCCGGCATGCCGCGCCGCTCGAGATAGCCCGGGCTCGCACAGATCAGGTGCCGGTTGACGGTGACGGGGCGCGCGACCAGGCTGGAATCGGCGAGCGGGCCGAGACGGATCGCCGCGTCGAAATGTCCGTCCTGGAGATTCGACAGCCGGTCGTCCGCTTCGACGTCGAGGCACAGCGCCGGATACATGTCCGCGAAACGCGAGAGCAGCGGCGCAAGATAGCGCGCGACGAAGGTGACCGGCACGGACAGCTTCAGGTTGCCGCTCAGGCTCGAGCCGGCTTCGTTCACTTCGCCCTCGATGCGCTCGAGTTCCTGCAGAAGCTGCCGCGCTTGCTCGAAGAACCGCTGCCCCGGATCGGTCAGTTGCAGTGAACGGCCACGCTTGAGCAGTGCGCAGGCGAGACGTCGCTCGAGCTTCTGGATACGGGTACTGACGATCGACTTGGTGGTACCGAGGCGGCGGGCGGCTTCGGAGAAGCTCCCTGCCTCGACCACGGCCACGAACGTACTCATGTCGGTAAATTTGTTCATCATCCGTTTCGACTGGGCGCTGGCGCAATGCCGGCGATGGTGCCACGCGCGGGCCGAACCTGCTCGGTCATGCCGCCGCCGGCCGCCGCTCGCCCCACCACCACATTTTGTGCATCGCACGACCGAACCTGAGCAAAAAGTATCGGTCCGCGAATTCTTTTGATGTGGTGATCGCATCGCCCCCGTCACACCATTGTTCCTGCCGTCATCGACGGCATTCGAACAAGCAGAATCAAGGAGACACGGGTGAACAAGATGCGAATCGTCGCAGCCGGCGTGCTGCTCGGCGCCTGTCTGCCGGGCGTCGCGGCCGCACAGGTCTGCAAGGTGCCGACCCTTCGGGTGCTCGCGCAGAAGAGTCTCGGCCTGACGGTGATGGAGAAATCGCTGGCCGACTACGAGAAGAAGAGCGGCACCAAGGTCGAGATCAGCTACTTCGGCGAAAACGACCGCCGCGCGAAATCGCGGCTCGACGCGTCGACCGGCGCAGGCTCGTACCAGATCTACTACGTCGACGAGGCGAACGTCGCCGAATTCGCGTCGGCCAACTGGATCGTGCCGCTCCTCAAGTACTACCCGAAGGAATACGACTACGACGACTTCCTGCCCGGCCGCCGCGCGGTCGCGAGCTACAACGGCGTCGCGTACTTCGCGCCGCTGATCGGCGGCGGCGACTTCCTGTTCTACCGCCGCGACCTGCTCGACGCCGCGCACATCCCGGTGCCGAAGACGCTCGACCAGCTCGTCGCCGCGATCAAAAAGCTCAACGCGCCGCCGAAGCTGTACGGCTGGGTCGCGCGCGGCCAGCGCGGCTCGGGGATGAACGTGTGGCGCTGGTCGCCGTTCATGCTCGGGATGGGCGGCGCCTGGACCGACAAGAGCGGCCAGCCCGCGTTCAATTCGCCGGCCGCCGTGAAGGCCACGCAGCTCTACAGCGACCTGTTCAAGTACGCGCCGCCGGGCGCCGCGACCTACGACTGGAGCAATGCGCTCGAAGCGTTCCGCTCGGGCAAGGTCGCGTTCATGATCGAATCGACGCCGTTCGCGGACTGGATGGAGGATGCGAGCAAGTCGAGCGTGGCCGGCAAGGTCGGCTACACGCGCCCGCCCGCGCCGCTGCCGTCGGCCGCCTACGGCCACGGCTTCGCGATCTCGGCGGTCGGCGCGAAGGACGACTGCACGCGAATGGCCGCCGGCCGCTTCATCGCGTGGGCCACCAGCAAGGACCAGGAACAGGCCCGGCTGCGCAACGGCGTGTTCAGCGACTACAACCGGTCGAGCACGATCGCCAGCCCGTACTTCAAGCAGCACGTCGCGCCGCAGATCCAGGCCGGGCTGAACGACACCAACCCGGTCACGCAGGTGACGATCTGGCGCACGCCGCAGTGGCCGGATATCGGCGACAACCTCGGCATCGCGCTCGAGCAGGTGTTCACCGGCACGCAGACCGACGTACGCGGCACGCTCGACGACGCGGCCCAGTACGCGAAGGATGCGCTCGAACATGGCGCTCGCAAATGACGGCGCCGGCGGACGCGCGCTCGGCGTCCGTCCGGCCCCTTCCCCGCCTTCCGCACCGTCCGCCCGGCGCGGCC
>NZ_JAAGPB010000427.1:0-7566 GCF_017104585.1 Burkholderia sp. Ac-20392 | reverse complement strand
GCCTACGGGCTCGCGCGTGCGGGGCATGCGCCGCGCATCGGCGGCGGTTCCGCGCGCAGTTATTTCCTCGTGCTCGACGATGCTGCCGAAGGCGCGGCCGCGCGCGGCGTCTGCCTGCTGCCGCGCGGTGCGGAGGAGGGCCACGAGATCCGGCTCGACGATCGCACGTTCGCGCTGCAACTCGGGCAGCCAGTGCGTTTCCACCTTGTGTCGACGGTGGCTGAAACGGCATACCGGCCCGGCGATCTCGTCGATCTCGACGGCGGCGATTTCGTGCGGCTGCCGCCGATCGCGACGGTCGTCGACGCGAAAGCGGGCGGCGATGCGCGCGAAACGCCGGTGAAGCTCACCGCGTCGCTGACCGAGGTCGGCACGCTCGAAATGCACTGCATCGCGACCGACGATGCGGCGCGTCGCTGGCGGCTCGAATTCCAGTTGCGCGGCGACGCGCCCGCGCAGGGCGACGACGCTGCGCTCGCGCGGCATCCGCGTCTCGACCAGGCGATCGAACTGATCGAGCGCTCGTTCGGCAGCAAGGCCGCCGGCGTCACGCCGAAAGACACGCGGCGGCTGCGCGCGCAGCTCGAACAGGTGCTCGGCGCGCGTGAGGCGTGGGACGTCGAGCTCGCGCGCGAACTGTTCGATGCACTGCTCGCGCGCGCACGGCGACGCCGGCGCTCGGCCGATCACGAACGTGCTTGGCTGAACCTCGCCGGGTACTGCCTGCGTCCGGGCTTCGGCCATCCGCTCGATGCGTGGCGCATCGAGCAGCTGTGGCCGCTGTTCGACGACGGGATTCAATACGTGACCGACGGGCAGGTGTGGTCGGAGTGGTGGACGCTGTGGCGGCGCGTGGCCGGCGGCCTCGACGACGATGCGCAGACGCAGGTGCGCGATGCAATCGCATTCCTCGAACCGACCGACGACAAGCGGCGCAAGCTGCCGTTCGATCCGGGCAAGGTCGGGCCGGCCGACATGACACGGCTGTCCGCGTCGCTCGAGCGGCTGCCCGTCGAACGCAAGGTCGAACTGGCCGCGCGGCTGATCGCGCAATTGCAGAAGCCCGCCGACCGTGCGCTGTGCGCGTGGGCACTCGGGCGCATCGGCGCGCGCCGGCCGTTCTACGGCAGCGCGCACAGCGTCGTGCCGGCGGAAGTCGCCAACGGCTGGCTCGATGCGCTGTTTGCGCTCGACTGGAAACAGGTCGAACCGGCCGCGTTCGCGGTCGCGCAGATTGCGCGGATGACCGGAGACCGTTCGCGCGACCTGCCGGATGACACACGCGAGGCCGTGATCAAGCGCCTGTCGGCCGCGAATGCGTCGACGGCGTGGATCGACATGGTGCGCGAAGCAATTGCGTTCGACGAAGCCGACACGGTGCGCGTGTTCGGCGAAACGCTGCCGGCGGGGTTGAAGCTGCTCGCGGGGTGAGTGGCGCGGTATGCTCTGGCATCGTTCGGATGCCAGAGTATTTCGCGGTGTTGCCGATGCGGGCTGACGCTCGCCGATTCAACGTCCTTCGAATACGCGGATGGCTGCCGTTGCATCGCATCGGCAGCCGTATGTGCGTTGTCAGCCTGCCGGTCAGATCTGTGGCGTCGTCTCGCGTGGCGATGCGGCCGATTCCACTGCTGTCACGCTCGGCGTGGCCGACCGCCGTGCGAGATGAATCCCCGCCAGCATGCAGCGCACCGACCCACCGGCCAGTTCGATTGTCGGCACATCAAGCGGCAGCAGCCGTGCGGACCGCTCGATCGTCGCCCGCTGCACCGGCGTGAGGCAATCGTACGCGCGCCGCGACAGCGCGAGCACCCGCCCTTCCTTGCCCGACAATTCCAGCGTATTGCCCGCGAAATTAGCGATCTGCGATGCATCGAGCGCGATCACCGTGCGCCCGGTTTCGGCCAGCCGCTGCGCGATTTCTTCACGGCGTCGGCTGTCGGCAATGAGTTCTAGGCCGACCATCGCGAACTCGGTCGCGACGCTCATCATCACGTTCGTGTGATAGATCGGCCGCCCGTCGGCATCGGCCGTATCGAAGCAGATCGGCTCGAAATTGAAGTTCGTGCAGAAGCGTTCGAGCGCGACCGGATCGGCGCGGCGTGAACGCGCGGTGTACGCGATCCGCGCGACGTGGTCGAGCACCATCGCACCGGTGCCTTCGAGGAACACGTCGTCGTATTCGAGGCCCGAATAATCGATCACGTCCTGCACGCGGTACTCGGCCTTCAGCATCTCGATCACGTCCGCGCGCCGCTCGCGGCGGCGGTTCGCGCTATACATCGGATACAGCGCAACATGGCCGCCCGGGTGCGTCGAGAACCAGTTGTTCGGGAACACCGAGTCGGGCGTGTCGCGCTCGCCGTGGTCGTCGAACACGTGCACGCGCACGCCCGCGTCGGCGAGCGTCTGCGCCGCGGCCGTGACTTCGTCGCGCGCGGCGGCCGACACCGACGACGTGTCGTTCGCCGCGCCGCCGGATGTGCGCTGGAAGGCATTGTCGGCCGCAGTCTGCGGGTTCGGCAGGAAGCGGTGCGGCCGGATCATCACGACGGCGGCCGGCGCCTGGATCGATACGAGATTCATGGAAGGCAGGAGCGAAAGGCAAGGGGCCGGGCGGCGCACGGGCCGCCCGGGGATGACGGTCAGCGCGCGAACGCGGCGACGGCTTCGGTCACGTACGCCGCGTGACCCTGCGCGATCGCGGCCGGGTCGTCGATCAGCGCGAACAGGTTCTTCGGGTCGACGGCCGGCGGAATCAGCGCGATCTCGACGCCTGCGTTGTGCTGCTGCGCGAGCGCATACAGGTAGCGCAGCGCCGAGTAATCCTCGAGCGCGAAGCCGACCGAGTCGAACACCGTGACTTCGTCCGCGCGTTCGCGGCCGGTCGTCTCGCCCTGCAGCACGCGCCACAGCTCGGTGACGGGGAAGTCGGCCGGCATCTGCTGGATCTCGCCCTCGATGCGCGACTGCGGCTCGAATTCGACGAACACGCGGCCCGCATACAGCACGCCCGCTTCGAGTTCGGTCTTGCCCGGGCAATCGCCGCCCACGGCGTTCAGGTGCATGCCGGGCTCGATCATGTCGGCGGTGATGATCGTCGCGTACGCCTTGTCGGCGGTGACGGTCGTCACGATGTCGGCGCCGCGCACGGCGTCGGCGGTCGACGCGGCGCGTACGACGCGCAGCGCCGGGTACGCGGCGAGGTTCTGCACGAGCTTGTCGGTCGCGTGCGGATCGACGTCGAATACGCGGATTTCTTCGATGCCGAGCAGCGTGTGGAACGCGATCGCCTGGAATTCGCTCTGCGCGCCGTTGCCGATCAGCGCCATCGTGCGCGAATCGGGGCGCGCGAGGGCTTGCGCGGCGAGCACCGACGTGGCGGCCGTGCGCAGCGCGGTGGTCAGCGTGAGTTCGGCGAGCAGCAGCGGGTAGCCGGTATCGACTTCGGCGAGCGCGCCGAACGCCATCACCGTGTGCATCCCGCGCGCGGCGTTGACGGGGTGGCCGTTCACATACTTGAACGCGAACAGCGACGCGTTCGCGACGGGCATCAGTTCGATCACGCCGTCGCGCGAGTGGCACGCGACACGCGGCGACTTGTCGAAGTCGGCCCACTGTAGGTAATCGGCGCGCAGCGTGTCGACGAGCTCGCGGAGGAACGTCGTGACGCCGGTTTTGGCGATCAGTCGGGCGGTGGCGGGAACGTCGAGGAAGCGGGTCATGCGTTTGTCTCCATATTCTCTCAGTGCCGGGACGGGTGTCCCTGGCGTTCTGGTCGACCTGACGAGTGCTTCGGCGTGAGCTCAGGCTTGATGAAAAGCGGCGGAGCGGCGTGTTCGGCCGGTCGATAGCATCATTATTTCGGCGAGTCGAGCCAACAAAAAGACGGCAAAAGTGGCAGATTTATCGATAGACTTGTCAAAATGCTGGCCCGATCTGGCAGTTTGACCAAGTTCGACTGGTCGGAATGTGCAGCCTCCGGCACGCTGGCGGCCGGTATACGTTCAACAGGAAGCTCCGCTCATGATCACGCTCGACGACGTCGACCGGCAGCTCATCGCGCTGCTGCGCGACAACGCGCGACTGCCCGTCGTCGCGCTGGCGAAGGAATTGCGCGTCGCGCGCGCGACCGTGCAGAACCGGCTGACGCGGCTGGAGAAGAACGGCGTGATCGTCGGCTATACGGTGCGGCTCAAGCCGGCGGCGGAACGGCACCGGATCCGCGCGCTGATGTCGATCGCCGTGCAGGGCAATCGCGGCGCGGAAGTGGTGAAGGTGCTGCGCGGGCATCCGAACGTCGCGTCGATCCACAGCACCAACGGGCGCTGGGATCTCGTCGCCGAGCTGCATGCCGATTCGCTCGAGCACTTCGATCGCGTGCTCGGCGCGATCCGGCTGATCGACGGGATCGCGAATACCGAGACGAGTATCTTGCTGTCGACGCACAAGGCGTGACGCGGGCATGCAGGCGACGCAGCGGCGGCCGTGCAAAAGGGTGTGCCGGTGCGAAGTTCCTGGCTGGGCGTCGTTGTGCCGTTGCGATCACAGCCATCGCGTACGTGGTGTTTACCCGGCCCCGATTCATTCCGAATGCAAGCGAATCAATTTACGGAAAGTAGAATTATTTCGCCTGATTGAGGAGCAGAGTGCGCTGCGTATTGTCCGGCAGCTGCGACATTCAACCCTTCCCGTTTTCCATTTGCCCGTGTTCTCGGGACTTACACCAATCAACGTCACAAAGTCAGAACTTTGATCTGCTTCAATGGGGTGGGCATGCTAATCTGAAACGGCAATATAAAAAAGCCGCAATAAATGACGGGGCGATAAGATGAAACAGGCCATACAGGATGCAGGGGGGCGGGGAGAATGCGCGCAAGCGGCCCTGATGCCGCATGCTGCAGTCGCGGATGGGAAGTCGAAGTCGGAGTCGATCGATCTGATTGAACTTGGCGCTCGCGTGGCTTCGGTGACCGTGCTGGGCGTATTCGTCTATCTGATTTACATACCGTGGCGCCAGAATCCAGGCCGGATCACGTTGATCCTGCTGCTGGTTTCCGCAGTCTTGACCGTCGGATTGTCGGCATTCGCGAAATTGCCGAAGCGGCGCGACTGGCATCCCGTCGCGGTGTGCTTTTCCCTTGGCGGTTCGTTCTACTGCCTCACCTATCAGCTGGACGCCAGTACACAACTGATTCCCGAGTGGGCCGGCGGAAGCCTGCAATTGTGCGGGATTGCGTTTCAGCTGTTCGCGAAGCTTTCACTGGGGCGCTCGTTCGGTCTGCTGCCCGCCAATCGCGGGGTCGTTTCGGTCGGCGCGTACCGGTTCGTGCGTCATCCGATCTATGCCGCCTACCTGTTGTCCGAGATCGGTTTCGTGCTCGCGAACTACAGTCCCCGAAACGTGTTCATGATCACCAGCTGGATGCTGCTGCAGATCGGGCGCATCAGTCTGGAGGAACGCGTGTTGTCGGAAGACGCGGATTATCGCGCGTACAAGGAGAAGGTGCGGTACCGGCTGATTCCGGGCCTGTTCTGACGCGAATGCCGAGCGCCCGAAATCCGCGTCGTCGATGAAGCACATGGGCGCGGGGTGCCGCACCGCGATCGGGGCGGCCACCCGTAAAAGTGCAGGTACCGCCACGTGATCACGCGCTGGCCGCCGGCTCCGGAAACACCGGCTCGCCCAGCGTCAGCATCAACCGGTTCGCCCACGCGAAGATCGCGACCGCGTGCGACAGGTCGAGAATCTCCTCATGCGTCAGCCCTTCGGCTTCCAGCGCGGCGATATCGCTCGCGTCGACCGTATCGGGCCGCTCCGTCAGCGCGATCGCATAGCGAATGATCGCGCGTTCGCGCGCCGTCGTGCCGGCCGTCGCCGGATCGTCGAACACCTGCTCGATCGCATCGGTGCGTTTCGCGAGCTGCGCGAAGCGCTGCGCATGCACGGACGCGCAGTACACGCAGCCGTTCACGCGGGACACGGCCGTGCTCGCCAGTTCGCGCTCCGCGCGCGACAGGCCGCCAGGGCCGTACATGATCGCGTTGAATACGCCCGAACGTTGCCGCAGGATCTCGGGAAGATGGACGAGCAGCAGGTAATAATCGGACGTCTTCGCTTGCGGGTGGCTCGCTTCGAGCACGGCAAGCTGATCGGGCGTCGCGGCATCGAGCGACACGGTGTCGAGCCACGCACGCCAGCCGAGCGTGTCCGACGTGAAGCCGTGGGCGGTCGTCGTCATGCGACCTCCCTGGCGGTACGTGCCCGAAGCGCTTGCGCGGCAACGGCGACGCGCAACTGATACGTGACGAACGCGACGAGCTGCGACAGCGCGACGATCGCGGGCGTCGTGAGTCCGGCCGACTTCAGCGCGTCGAGATCGGACGGGCGTGCGTCGACAGGGGCGCGCGTCAGCAGGCGTGCATGCGCCAGGATCGCGCCGATGCGGCGGGGCAGCGCGTCGAACGCATCGGCGTCAGCCCGTGCGATCTCGTCGAGCGTGCCGCCTGCGTCGATCAGTCGTGCGCGATAGGTGTCGGCCAATGCCTGCGCATTCGACTTGTGTGCGACATACCGTGCCGCGTGCAGTCTTTCGGGTAACGAAAGATCGGGCAGCGCGGGATCGAACAGCGCAGCTTCGCTCAGCCGCGTATGAAGCAGCACCTTGTCGCGCGCGCGGCGCAGCGCGGCGACCGCATCGCCTTCGCGCAGGCCGGCTACCGCGTCGATCGTGTCCGGCGCAGCGGCCGGCGTGATGGATTCAGTCATCGTTTCGGGTTCCCTTCGTCGTCAGTGTGATCGATGAGCGTGCGCTCACGCGCCGGCGTCGCGCCATTCGTCGCCTTGCAGTTCGGCGTTCGCGTACGCGACGAGCGCGTCGTAGTGGCGATCGCGGTCGGCGTCGAACAGCCGGCTCGCAATCCCGCGCGCGAGCCGCCTGGCGCCCGCGCTGATGGCCGGGATATCGCCGGACAGCTTGCCGTGGCTCAGGCTCGCCGCATGGTTGAAGCAGTGGATTCGCGTAATGGCCGCGCACGTGCCGGGCTCGCGCTCCTGGAATGCGAACGCGGGGCCGAGATCGGGCGACTCGGCGAGCTCGTCGATCCACGTGCCCGGCTCCGGTCGATAGCGGTCCTTCCAGCGCCGCACGTGCGCGCCGAACGACGCGAATTCCGCGCGCGTCGTCCAGTCCGAATGAAAGCCGGTCGCGAAGATCAGGAAGTCGACCGTGTAGCGTCCGCGCGGCGTCGTCACGTCGAGTCCGCCGGCGTGTTCCGCGAGCGTCTCGATCGGGCTGCCCGCATGAAAATGCGCATGCTCGTGACGCGACACGCGCAGCACGCTGTCGCGCGGCGGTGGTGTTTGCGATGTCAGCGCGGGCCGTCCAGGCCGAATGAAAGACGGTCGCGAAGATCAGGAAGGCGACCGTGTAGCGGCAGCGCGGCGTCGTCACGTCGAGTCCGCCGGCGTGTTCCGCGAGCGTCTCGATCGGGCTGCCCGCATGAAAATGCGCATGCTCGTGACGCGACACGCGCAGCACGCTGTCGCGCGGCGGTGGTGTTTGC
>NZ_JAAGPB010000426.1:0-7306 GCF_017104585.1 Burkholderia sp. Ac-20392 | reverse complement strand
CCGGCCAGCGCGTCGGCCGGGATCTGGCCGTTCGCGGCGAGGATGCCGAGCGCGATCGGCAGGTCGTCGCTTTCGGGGTGTTCCTAACAGTTAGAACGGGGAAAGCGGTGTGAAATCAAAGAATTATCGAAGCTAACTGTTTTCCGGCTTTTTTGCCGCCATTGATACGACGTTGGATTCACGCGACACGGCTCTCAGCGTCCTGTTTTCCAGCACCAGCATTTCATTGATGCTCGCCAGTCGTGCTAGCTGCTTGCGTGCTTCCTCCAGTTCTAACTTCAGGGCTTTCCTTTTCTCGCGTTCGGCGTTGAGCTCATTCTGCTTAAGGTCGCGTTGTTCGCGGCTCGACGCGCCTTGCTTGACGCGGATTTCTTCGGCAATCGCCGGATAATGGTTATGGATCAGAGCGGGTGTCACGCCCGCTTCCCTTGCGACAGAGGAAACACTGAGTCTCGTCGCTTTCGTATGCGCTCGACCGCGTTCGATCCGGAATATGGCTAGCCTCAGTTCCTTCTCGCGTATCTCGGCATTCTTGCGTTGGTGGGTCATACCGCACCCACCAACGGGTCATGCCCGAGGGACGTGAGTACACTTCGGCATCGGGCAAGGTCACGCTGGACCCGTGCCTTGCCACTTTCGCCGATGTCTTCGCAGGCTTCCAACTCTTTCAGACCGTCGAATAGGCGCTGGTAGACTGGGGCATGACGGGTTCCGATTACCGCATTGCTACAGTTGTCGCCACATCTAGTCCGCTCGAGGTCATTGCCGATGCACTGATTGTCGTCCGCCGTGCACCACGCGTGTCCGTTACTACGGATGGCAGTGCTCTGCGCAATTGAGCGAATCATGTCGGCGCGATTCTTGAACATGGTGATATTTTCGGACCGAGTACGCCAGTCGATAAGCGCACCGCCGTATCCTCCTGCTAGAGGCTCAGAGTCATCTAGCCAGCGGTCAACGACACCGCTCTTGATCTCGTCTAGTTCCTCTTCAATTTCGAGGTACAGCGCCATTTCCTGCGACTCATTCATGGCGTAACCCAAGGTCATATCTTGGGACCAGTGCTTGAAGTGTTCGCGAAGGTATCGAAGATCGCCAAACTGGCTGCGCGCCGCGTAGTTGGCGAATTTGCGGCGGAATTGATGTGATGCTAGATCCCAATCGAGCCCACACGCCCTAGAGAACGCCTTAAGTTTGAGATTCCATTGCTGCACGGATACTGTCCGAACTTTGTTGTAGGCTCTTTTGTCGATCCCCACGAATATCGCGCCCACGTGTTCCAGAGCTTCGGCGAGTCGCAAGTTTGAGGATCCTGAGGTCCGGTAGGAAGCAATTTCCTGCCTCAGTAGGGATTGATAAGGGGCTGCCCAGCGATCCATTATCTTGAGCGCTGAAACTGCGGCCTCAGGGATCATCCACTCAGTATCGCCCGCGCCGGTCTTCGTTGACTTCGAGCGCATCCACCAGTAGCGTTCGCCTCGTTCGTCTTCAGTGCCGTAGTAGGCGCTAGTCCGTAGGAATGCGAGTTCGTGATTGCGGCAGCCACTTACCGCCGCTATGACGATATAACAGGCTGTCCGGACCTCGAGCAAGCTCGCCGTTAGCGCACCGTACCCGTTTTCCCAACCAAGTACTTCCAAGGCCTTGTTTCGCCGGTCGTTCACTGTGACGTTGCTATATCCTTTGCTACGGGCCGCGATAGCATCCATTTCATCTCTGAAGTCGAGAATGCGCCCAGCATTCTCAACAATGGCCCAGGCCTTTTTGAAGATGATGGTGAAGATGTCATCGGGTATCAACGGAGTCTTATTTGCGCCGCTCCTGCCGTGTTTTCCTTCGCCAGATAGATGATCAGCCGATGAGTCTGGCCAGGGATGTCGCTGCATGACATCGTCCGTGTACTGGCTCAGTTCGTAGAGCGTCTCCACCGCGCGAAACCGCTTCGCTAGGGAGCCAGCTGTCAGAGGACGGATCGAGGTGCGTGCCTGCTTGGTCCCCGGAGCGCGCCCCGCCGTTTTGCATGCCTGCACATAGGTAGAACAGGTCATTGGGGTGATGTCGCTAAGCTTCGTGATGCCTAGCTTGGTCAAATATCCAAGGAAAAATCGGATGTTGTCCAGTTGTCTCTTGAGAGCGGCTACACCGGCCTTCAGTTTGCCCTGACGACCGTGGCGGATCAGTCGATACATGATCGCCTTAACCGTGTCCCTGAAGTGCGGGGGTATCGCTGTGAAATCGAGCTTGGCTCTCGACTTTGCAGTGTTTGTAGTCGCCCCGGCCGGCCACCATACGTCATCGCCATAGCTGCTCGCGACGGTCCAATTACCGTCAACAATTCGCATCGCTATGATCAGTGCATCCCGGTCCCGCGCGTGCAGTCCGCGCACGTGCAACGGTTGGTTTAAAATAACCGGCGGATGTTCTGCTAGTACTGCACCGTTTGCCGCGCTCATATCAAGCCCTCGGCTATGTCACCCAGGATCGTATCGCAGCGCCAGAACGGATGCGGGGCGACTCTGGCACGTTCGCGTTCCACGCTCACGATCGCTTTCTTGAACACACCTTTCGCGAGGCCCGCGTCGATGACATCCCGGTCGATCAGCCGCACGACGTGAGCAAACTGGCGCCGCCAGCGTTTAGGTTCCATCCGGGCTTGCTCTTTCAGAACTCGCCAATAGAAGCTGAACAGGCGGTAAAGGTCGTCGCCAGTGACAACATAGTTGCGGCATCGGAGGCAATTAATAAAGCTCATGCAGGTTGCCCCGTTCCGTTTAGGTGCGTATTCCCCGTTCTTGCTGTCGGAACATCGTCCCATCGGTGTGCGCTCCGTTGCACCAATCGTATTGGTCAGCAATTCCTGAACCAGCGTCGCGCCGAGGAATTTCCAGTTCTTCTTGGCATCTTCGCCAGGGCGAAGGTAACTAGTCGACGTCACCTTGACGGTATCTCCTGCAGCCGACGCCGTTGCTACGACGTCACCGTCGAGAATTTCGTAAATTCGGTTGACGAAGGTTTTCCGCAAACGGCTGACGCTAACGCGCAGAGGCTTCCCGTCGGTATCGACCAATTCATATCGCTTGACCAACGTTTTTACAGCTCGCTCCAGTGTGCCGGGATTCAGCGCGGTAACGTCTCCGACAGCTCCCACGCCACGACCTGGGGTTTGCATGCGATAAAGCCACACACGGTCCCGTAGGTGCGCAGGAGCTTCGTGTCGCAACCGCGAGGAGAGATCGAGTACGCGTCTTATCAGGCGGGCGACTGTGGGCCTGACCGTTGCCATTGACTCTATCTGGGGACGATCGAAATCTGCTCGAATTGCGGCCTTGCTTGTCGAGTGGCCTCGGCGCTTATAGAGCACAAGGAACAATACGTCATCCTTCGGGTGGGGGCGAAGACAGTCCGGGGACATTTCGAGTAGCGGCCAAGTGTTCCTTCCCGTGTGAAGCGCAATGATTAGCAGCGCGAAGGCGAGAAGTTCGGATGTGTGCTCAACGTCGTCTGAGAAGATTGGCATGACGGCCGTTTTCACGGCTCGTGCGAAGGCCTTACGCTGCTCTTTGGGCAACGGTTGCTCACCCTTCGAGTTCCTCGTAACCCCTGGGAACGGATTAAACGGGAAAGTCGCGGAATCTCCGGCCAAGATCTCATGAATCAGGCCGCGCTGACACAACGCCCCTAACACAGCTTTGGTGGAGCTATAGCGACGGCTTTGCGTTACCTTGGCGACACCACTATCCTTCAGGAAGCCAAGGTAGCTGTCGATCGTCTCCCTGTTGATGTCGTTTAGAGTAAGGTCGCGACGCAAAGCCGTGCTCAACATCGTCAGGTACCGAAGGAAACCGCTGAGTCCGTTCACGCAGTAGGTCCGCACCGTCAGTGGTGATAACTCCAGATCCTGTTTATCGAGGAAGCGCTCAATCTGCCGTTGGCACGCGTAAGTCACCGCGTCGATCCCGACGCCATACCAAGGTGCGAAATCGAAGGCTCTGGTTCCAGCCCCGATACTGGGCCCGTACTTCACAACCGTGATCTCAGGAGGTATGGCATCGGCCGGGATAACGACGGTGCCGGCGGCGTCGCGGACATGCTCGACACCGGGTGTGTCGAGATTGGTTTTGATGAATACCTTACGCTTACCCATTAAGTTTGGGCCTCGGCCCAGTCGTTCAGCTCGTCGTCATAGGCCAGCACCGCGTCATCTGCCAACTCGTTGACAAGGTGAAGGTAGTCCATGGTGGTCGTAATGGAGGCGTGCCCCAACTGCTTTTGCAGAAAGACCAGAGGTTCGATGTGCGTATCTCCGCGATTGCGTTGAAGGGCTGCGAGCGTGTGTGTCGCGTAGGTGTGGCGCAACATGTGTGGATGTGCTTTAACTCCGACCTTTGCGCCGATCTTCCTGACCATAGCTTCTATGCCTTTTCCGTCGGCGGCCCAAGGTTCGCCATACTGATTTAGGAACAGTGCTTTTTGGGCAGATTGATTCAGTGATGCGCGCTCTCCGCGCCAATGAATTGCGTAGTGATGTAACTCTTTCATGAGCCGCCGACTGACGTAGATAACGCGCGGCTTGCTGCCCTTCGTACTCATACCGGTGCCGTCGGCAGGGTCGAGCGTTACACGGATGTTCCGTTCCGGGCCGTGGGCTTTGTCCGGATCGACGACGTAGGCGAGCGGGAACGTGGCTAATTCCTCGCGTCGAAGCCCGCTCTGTACCGCCAAACGGATGATGATGTGATGATGCGGGTTCTCGGCGGCAGCGAGGAGGGACTTGGTCTGTTGCTTGGAAAGGAATTTCTTAAGCGCTTGGTGCTTGCGTGGCATGACGGACCGGACTGCTTGTCGTCCTCCCGAACCGTCGACGTGTGAAAGGAAGCCGCCCGAGCGCATGACCTGGCGCCCCTCGTACTCGTAGGGAAGCGATTGAACCCAGCCCTGCCGCTTGGCGAAAGCATAGAATTCGCAGACGTATAGGAGGCGTTGCCGGATTGTATTGCGAGCTAGTCCGGCGGTTTCGAAGGAGTAGTCACGGTACGCTGCGACCAAAGTTTTCCGTTCGCCTCGATCAACATCGTCCCAGGAGAGATCGTGTGCTTCGAGGAAGCCAAAATAGTCGTATATGGCCCGACCAGTCGGCTCCCACGAATTGCTGGACCCGATGGCGCCGCGCAGCAGGTAGTAGCGTAGGAACTCATTGGCTGGTTCGCAGCTCCGCATGTCTTCCCACAATAGAATCGGGAATCCCGTTCGTGGCTGACCGGCAAGCTTGAATTCTGCAGTGGCCGCGATTAAATGCATTCAAATACCTTTACTGCGCAGGAGGTTAACGGCCTGCTTGAAATCGAGGCGCAGTAGATGCATGGCCATATCGATGGCACCGCCTCCGCCTTTGCCTGCTCTTGTGTCGAGAAACTTTGGGCCGGTACATAGAATCTCGAATTCGGCGCCGTTGACCTTGGCGTGCCACCTTGTCGATTGATGGCTTGTCCTTGGTATGAACGAGCGGTCTTGCTTGGCGTAATCAGCGAGCAGATGCAGCGTGTCGGTTGCAGCTAGCGTGCGCCAACGGGCCAAATCAGAGTTATCCACAGCCTTGCGACCCATCGAATCCTCCCCCGGACCCCCACCTGCTACTCGTCTCAAAGAGACTGTCCCCATTGTCTTTATTTCCTAACAGATAGCAAGCGTCAAAACGAACCGCCCCGATTCCTTCGGCAGGTCGGCCGGCGCGAGGTTGACGGTAATGCGGCGCACGGGGAATTCGAAGCCGCAGTTCTGCAGCGCGGCACGGACGCGCTCGCGGCTTTCGCGGACTTCGAGATCGGGCAGGCCGACGATCGAGAACGACGGCAACCCGTTGGCGAGATGGACTTCGACGGTGACGTCCGGCGCACGGCCGGAGGCGGGCGCGCGACTGCGCACCACGGCGAGCGACATGGCGAGGCTCCTGGTAAACAAGACGGACGACGGCCGTTCGGGGCCGCATGCCGCGGGAATCGGAGAAATCGGTGCGCGCGTGCCGGCGTGGCGCGGGGAAAGAACGAGGAACAGCGGAACGACGGACTGCGAAGAGCGAAGAGCGAAGAGCGAAGAGCGAGGGACAGCGAAGAGCGGGGGTGCTGCGGAGAACGACGGACGACGAAGAGCGGGGACGACTTCAGTGCTTCAGTGCTTCGGGGGCGGCGGGCGCGGGCTGCACGAGGCGGCCCGCGCCCGGACCTTGCGGCCGGGTGGGGCGTCAGGCTTGCGGTGCGGCGAGCTTCTGCTCGAGTTCCGCGACGCGTTTCTCGAGTTCCTCGAGGCGCACGCGGGTGCGGGCGAGCACCTGCGCCTGCGTGTCGAATTCCTCGCGCGTGACGAGATCGAGTTTCGAGAAGCCTTGCGACAGCATGGCCTTCACGTTGCGCTCGACGTCCTTGGCCGGCGAGTTTTTCAGCAGATCGCTGACGCGCGACTGCAGATCGTTGAAAACGTCGCTGGGTTGCTTCATGTGATTCCCCTTCCTTGCACAAAAAATGTGCATCTTCAGTTGCGTACGTGCCCATGATGCACGCATGACCGGAAATGGTGCGCCCTGGGCGCGAATTCCGGGCATGGCGCCCGCATGGGTGAATGGCCCGGGGATCCGGGACGTGCGTGCACTCTAGCAACGATCCTTTCGCCGCGCCAGCAAACCGGGCCACGTTGGCCATTCGGCCGGGCTTCCGCACCTTACATCACGGGATGCGACCCCTTGATGAAGCCCTTTGAAACGGTGCGCGAACCGACATGGCATGCGAGTTGCTGAGAAGAGTCCGTTACAACATTCCAACCAATTCGACGGGACAACCCAGCGAGAGGACTTCATGAAACTCATTACCGCAATCATCAAGCCGTTCAAGCTCGATGAGACGCGCGAAGCGCTGTCGGCGCTTGGCGTCTCGGGCATCACGGTGACGGAGGTGAAAGGGTTCGGACGCCAGAAGGGGCACACCGAGCTGTACCGCGGCGCCGAATACGTGGTCGATTTCCTGCCGAAGATGAAGATCGAGGCAGCCGTGTCCGACGATCTCGTCGACCAGGCGGTCGAGGCGATCGAGCGGGCCGCGCGCACGGGCAAGATCGGCGACGGCAAGATCTTCGTCACGGCGATCGAACAGGTGATCCGGATTCGCACCGGGGAGACCGGCGCAGACGCGCTGTAACAGAACAGACAAGACAAGCGACAAGAGGAAACCCAAGATGCGCAAACTTCTGATGTCCCTGCTGATGGCCGGCTCGCTGATCGCGGCCGGCGTCGGCTCCGCGCTCGCCGACGACGCGGCGG
>NZ_JAAGPB010000425.1:0-7602 GCF_017104585.1 Burkholderia sp. Ac-20392 | reverse complement strand
GCCGCCCCCGCCCAGCCGGCCGCCGCCGAACCCGCGCAACCGACCGGCGGCGCCGCATCGACGAAGGCTTATGCGCAGACGCCGCAGCAGGTCCGTTATGGCGACGCCATTGCCTTCCGCACGCTGATTCCGTCACCGCTGCTCGAGCAGCTCACCGCGAACGAATACGCGCAGATCGTGCAGGCGGCCGCCGACAGCAACAGCCTGCTGCCCGCGAACCAGCCGCGCGTGAAGCGCCTGCGCGCGATCGTCGCGAAGCTCGCGCCGTATTCGGTGAAATGGAACGACCGCGTGAAGAACTGGGCGTGGGACGTCAATGCGATCCGCTCGCGCGACATTCGCCTGACCTGCCTGCCGGGCGGCAAGGTGCTCGTGTACGGCGGCCTGCTCGACCGCGTCCGCCTGAACGACGACGAGCTCGGCGTGCTGCTCGCGCACGGCATCGCACATGCGCTGCGCGAACACGCACGCAGCAACTTCAGCGCGACCTCGCAGACGTCGCTGCGCGCGGCCGCACTGCCGCCGCTGTTCGGCGTCGGCGAGCCGCTGCCGCAGGCACTGAACCTCGGCGATCGCCTGCAGGCGCTCCACTACAACGCGACCGACGAGACCGAAGCCGACGTGATCGGCGGCGACATCGCCGCCCGCGCGGGCTTCGATCCGCGCGCGGCGATCACGCTGTGGGACAAGCTCGCGGTCGCGACACGCGGGAACAAGGCAACCGGCTTCATCTACACGCACCCGTACAGCACCGCGCGCCGCCAGGATCTGCTGAACCGCCTGCCGGATCTCATGCCGCTGTACGCGAAGGCGGTGGGCAAGCGCGTCGACACGCTGCCCGATTACGCGGGCATCAGCGCGCAGCGTCGCAAGGTCGTGCGGCGCTGAGCACGCGGCAGCGCTGCACACCGCTTCCCCACGCGTGGCACCACCGCTGCGCGCCGCCGTTCGCTCAGGTCGTCAGGTCGATCGCCGCCCGATCGCCAACCGGCCGGCTTCCGCTCTCGCGCATCCAGCGCACCTCGTCACCCGGGCTGCGGCCGAACAGCCGCTTGAACTCGCGGCTGAACTGCGACGCGCTCGCATAGCCGACGCGCGCGGCCGCCGTGCCGGCGCCGACTCCGTCCTGCACCATCATCAGCCGCGCCTGGTGCAGCCGCGCGGCCTTCACGTACTGCATCGGCGACGTCGCCGTCACGTGCTTGAACTGCGCATGGAACACGGCGAGGCTCATCCCGGCCTCGCGTGCGAGCGTCTCGACGTCGAGATCGGTCCTCAGGTCGGCGTGAATGCGCCGCAACGCCTTCGCGATGCGGCCGAAGTGATGCTGCTGGACGAGCGCCGCGCGAATCGCGTCGCCCTGTTCGCCCGTCAGCACCCGATACGCGATCTCGCGCATGATCGCTGGGCCCAGCACGCGCGTGTCGTGCGGTGACGCGAGCGCTTCGAGCAGCCGCACGACCGCATCGGCCAGCGGCGCGTCGAGCGGCGTCGAATCGATGCCGAGCGGTTCGCTGACGGCCACGCCGAGCGTCTCGTCGAGCAGGATCGCGAGCTCGGCGATCACCGCGAGATCGACGCGGATCGAGATCGCGAGAAACGGCTCGTCCATGCTCGCGAAGGTCTCGCATTCGAACGGCAGCGGCACCGACAGCACGAGGTACTGCTGCGCGTCGTAGACGAACGAACGGTCGCCGAGATAACCGAGCTTGCGCCCCTGGCACACGACGATGATGCTCGGTTCGTATAGCACGGGCATACGCGGCGCGGGACGGCTCACGCGGAAGAAGCGCACGCCGTCGAGCGCCGCGAGCGTGTCGCCCTCGTTCGGCGCGAGGCGCGTATGCAGCTCGACCATGCGGCGCTGCACACGGTCGCCCGTATCGGCGAAAAGGGGCTCGAAGCTCATCTGCGTGGTCCTGTCCGGCAAGAGAATCTGGCTCGCAATGTAGCACCTTGAACGGGTTTTGACGGCTGTTTGCACGCAGTTAGAGAGGAATAGGCAAATCTTCCAGACCTTCGTGTATTTCACTGCGGCGCCGCGCTCCTTACGATGACGTCCTGCCTCGCCGCATCGCCACATGATGCGACGGCAGTCTGTTTCACCGGATGCTTTCCGGACAAGGAGCCCATCGCATGAGCACTACCTATGCCTACGCGGCGACCGATTCGCAGTCGCCGCTCGCCCCGTTCGAATTCCAGCGTCGCGCGCTGCGCGACCTCGACGTCCAGATCGACGTCCTCTACTGCGGCGTCTGCCACTCGGACCTGCACCAGGCCCGCAACGAATGGCGCAACACGATCTATCCGGTCGTGCCGGGCCATGAAATCGTCGGCCGCGTGACCGCGACCGGCCCGCAGGTTTCGCGCTTCAAGGTCGGCGAGCTGGTCGGCGTCGGCTGCCTCGTCGATTCGTGCCGCACCTGCCCGAGCTGCGCCGACGGCCTCGAGCAATATTGCGAGAACGGCTTCGTCGGCACCTACAACGGCCAGGATCGCGTGACGGGCGATATCACGTTCGGCGGCTATTCGACGCAGCTCGTCGTCGACGAAGCGTTCGTGCTGCGCGTGCCCGAGACGCTCGACCCGGCCGGCGCCGCACCGCTCCTGTGCGCAGGGATCACGACCTACTCGCCGCTGCGGCAGTGGAACGTCGGCCCCGGCAAGAAGGTCGGCATCGTCGGGCTCGGCGGCCTCGGCCACATGGGCGTGAAGCTGGCGCGCGCGATGGGGGCGCACGTCGTGCTGTTCACCACGTCGCCGTCGAAGATCGAGGACGGCAAGCGGGTCGGCGCGCACGAAGTCGTGATCTCGAAGGATGAAGCGCAGATGAACGCGCACCTGAACAGCTTCGACTTCATCCTGAACACGGTCGCCGCGCAGCACGACCTGAACCCGTTCCTGCACCTGCTGAAGCGCGACGGCACGATGACGCTGGTCGGCGCGCCGGAGCACGACCATCCGTCGCCGCAGGTGTTCAACCTGATCTTCAAGCGCCGCCGCCTCGCGGGCTCGCTGATCGGCGGGATCGCGGAAACGCAGGAAATGCTCGACTTCTGCGCGGAGCACGGGATCACGTCGGATATCGAAACGATTCCGATGCAGCAGATCAACGCCGCTTACGAGCGGATGCTGAAGAGCGACGTGAAGTACCGCTTCGTGGTCGACATGGCGTCGATCAAGCAGTAAGCGCCGCCGGGCGGCATGCACGATCGCCGCCCCAAAAGAAACGGGCCGCATGTTCGACATGCGACCCGTTTTTGCATCCGACCGCTACGCACACGGCGTAGCGCGGGACATCACTTCTTGTAGTCGTAGTCGATCGTCAGTGGAGCATGGTCGCTGAACTTGATGTCCTTGAAGATCGACGTGCTTTTCGCGGTGCCCGCCACACCCGGCGTCGCGATCTGGTAATCGATCCGCCACCCGACGTTCTTCGCGTACGCCTGGCCGCGGTTGCTCCACCACGTGTACTGCTCGGCGCGCGGGTCGAGCGTGCGGAACACGTCGACATAACCGACATCGTCGAACAGCTTCGTGAGCCATTCGCGCTCTTCCGGCAGGCAGCCCGAGTTCTTCTGGTTGCTCTTCCAGTTCTTGATGTCGATTTCCTTGTGGACGATGTTCACGTCGCCGCACAGGATCACCTCGCGCTTCTTCTTCAGCGCGGCGAGGTGCGGCATGAACTCGTCCATGAAGCGGTACTTCGCCTGCTGTCGCTCTTCGCCGCTCGAGCCGGACGGCACGTACACCGACACGACCGACAGCTTGCCGTAGCGCGCCTCGACGTAACGCCCCTCGGCGTCGAATTCGCTGCTGCCGAAGCCGATGATCACGTCATCGGGCTCGCGGCGGCTGTACACGCCCGCGCCGCTGTAGCCCTTCTTCTCGGCGTGGTGGAAATAGCTCTTGAAGCCGTGCGGCTCGACGAATTCGGCCGGCAGGTCGTCGGCCGAGACCTTGATTTCCTGCACGCACACGCAATCGGCATTCTGTTCGCCGAGCCACTCGAAGAAGCCCTTCTTCGCGGCGGAGCGGATGCCGTTCAGGTTGGCGGTAATCACTCGCATCATGTCGGATTCCGTTCAGTTCGATGTTTTTTCAGGGATGCAGCTTAACGGATCTTCACGCCTTCGAGCTCGGGCTTCGGCGGCGGGAACTCCAGCTTCATGTCGGTCATAGTGCGCAGCAGCAGCTCGGCGATCATCACGTTGCGGTGCGTCTTCGAGTTCGCCGGGATCACGTACCACGGCGCATGCTCGGCGGACGTCGCGGCAAGCGCGTCGCGGTAGGCGGACTGGTACGCGTCCCAGTGCTTGCGCGCGTCGAGATCGGAGATGTCGAACTTCCAGTGCTTGGTCGGATCGTCGATGCGCGCCTGCAGCCGCTCGCGCTGCTCGTCCTTCGAGATGTGCAGGAAGCACTTGATGATCGTCGTGCCGTTCTCGACCAGCATCGTCTCGAAATCGCGGATCTGCCGGTAGCGGCGCTCGCATTCCTTCGCGTCGATCAGGTCGAGCACGCGCGGCACGAGCACGTCTTCATAGTGGCTGCGGTTGAAGATCGCGAGCTCGCCCGCGGCCGGCACCTGCGCATGCACGCGCCACAGGAAGTCGTGCGCGGCCTCGATCGGCGTGGGCGCCTTGAACGGCACGACGCGCAGGCCGAGCGGATCGACCTCGCGGAACACCGCGCGCACGGTGCCATCCTTGCCGCTGGTATCCATCCCCTGCAGCACGAGCAGCACGCGCTTCTTCTGCTGCGTGTGCAGGCGCTCCTGCTGCACGTCGAGCTCGGTCGACACGGCCGACAGCCGTTCGCGGTCGTCGTCCTTCGAACCGGACGAGAACGGCTTCGCGGCCGGGTCGAACGCATCGAGCTTGAATGCTGCGGCTTCCTTCTCGCGCGTGCTGGTCGGCACGCGGAAATCGTCGAGCGACGGTTGTTTCGCCATTCGTTCCTCCGTTGGACGCTGTGGTGCATACGATAACGCATCCACCAAACGCAACGGGCCGCCCCGAACTGGATCGGGGCGGCCCGTCGTCATGCGCGGTTCAGGCGCGCGGTCATGCTCAGCCGAGCTTCTTCTTCAGCAGTTCGTTGACCTGCTGCGGATTGGCCTTGCCCTTGGTCGCCTTCATCGCTTGGCCGATCAGTGCGTTGAACGCCTTCTCCTTGCCCGCGCGGAATTCCTCGACCGACTTCGCGTTCGCCGCGAGCACCTCGTCGATGATCGCTTCGAGCGCGCCGGTGTCGGAGATCTGCTTCAGCCCCTTCGCGTCGATGATGCGGTCGGCCGCCCCTTCGTCGTCGGCCTTCTCGTCCCAGATCGTCGCGAAGATTTCCTTCGCGATCTTGTTCGAGATCGTGCCGTCGGCGATGCGCTGCAGCACGAGCGCGAGCTGCGCGGCCGAGACCGGAATCGCGTCGATCTCGATGCCGTCGCGGTTCAGCTGCGACGAAACGTCGCCCATCAGCCAGTTCGCGGCGATCTTCGCATTCGCGGTGCCCGCCTTCGCGACCACGGCCTCGAAGTACGCGGCCATCGCCTTGCTCGACGTCAGCACGCCCGCGTCGTACGCGGACACGCCGTATTCGTCGGCGAAGCGTTGCTGCATCGCGGCCGGCAGCTCGGGCATCCCGGACTGCACGCGCTCGATCCAGTCCTGGCCGATCACGAGCGGCATCAGGTCGGGGTCGGGGAAATAGCGGTAGTCGTGCGCGTCTTCCTTGCTGCGCATCGAACGCGTCTCACGCTTGTCCGGATCGTAGAGGCGCGTTTCCTGGACGACTTCGCCGCCGTCCTCGATCAGTTCGATCTGGCGACGCACTTCGAAATTGATCGCTTCCTCGAGGAACCGGAACGAGTTCAGGTTCTTGATTTCCGCGCGCGTGCCGAACTTCTCCTGGCCGACCGGGCGCACCGACACGTTCGCGTCGCAGCGGAACGAGCCTTCCTGCATGTTGCCGTCGCAGATGCCGAGCCACACGACGAGCCCGTGCAGCGCCTTCGCGTAGGCCACGGCCTCGGCCGCGCTGCGCATTTCCGGCTCGGTGACGATCTCGAGCAGCGGCGTGCCCGCACGGTTCAGGTCGATCCCGGTCATCCCGGCGAAGTCTTCATGCAGCGACTTGCCTGCATCTTCCTCGAGGTGCGCGCGGGTCAGGTTGACCGTCTTTTCGTACGCTTCCTTGCCGGCCTTTTCGTTGGCGGGCACCTGGATCGTGATCTGGCCGCCCTGCACGACCGGAATCTCGTACTGGCTGATCTGATAGCCCTTCGGCAGATCGGGGTAGAAATAATTCTTGCGCGCGAAGATGCTGCGCGGCGCGATGGTCGAGCCGATCGCGAGGCCGAAACGGATCGCGCGTTCGACCGCGCCGCGGTTCAGCACCGGCAGCACGCCCGGCAGCGCCAGGTCGACCGGGCAGGCCTGCGTGTTCGGCTCGGCGCCGAACTGCGTCGACGCGCCCGAGAAAATCTTCGAGACGGTCGACAGTTGCGCGTGCGTCTCGAGACCGATGACGACTTCCCATTGAGTTGCCATATGCTTACGCTCCAGCCGGAACTTGCTTGTGCCAGTCGGTCGCGCGCTGGAACGCGTCCGCGACCTGCAGCATCCGGGCTTCGTTGAAATAGTTGCCGATGATCTGCAGGCCGACCGGGCGCTTCGCGTTCGCGCCCGCGCCGAAGCCGCACGGCACGCTCATGCCGGGCAGGCCGGCGAGGCTCACCGACAGCGTGTAGATATCCGCGAGATACATCTGCACCGGATCATCGCCCTTCGAGCCGAGATCCCATGCGACCGTCGGCGACGCCGGGCCCATGATCACGTCGCAGGACTTGAACGCTTCCTGGAAATCGTTCGCGATGATGCGGCGGATCTTCTGCGCCTGCAGGTAGTACGCGTCGTAGTAGCCGTGCGACAGCACGTACGCGCCGACCAGAATCCGGCGCTTCACCTCGGGGCCGAAGCCTTCCGCGCGCGACTTCTTGTACATGTCGAGCAGGTCGCCGTACTGCGCGGCGCGGTGGCCGAAGCGCACGCCGTCGAAACGCGACAGGTTCGACGACGCTTCAGCCGGCGCGATCACGTAGTACACGGGGATCGACAGTTCCGTCTTCGGCAGCGACACGGGCACGAGCGTCGCGCCGAGCGCTTCATACTGCTTCAGGGCCGCGTCGATCGTCGCGCGCACGTCGTCGGCGAGGCCGTCGCCGAAATACTCGTTCGGCAGGCCGATGCGCAGGCCCGCGAGCGGCTTGCCCGCATCGTTGCCGGCCGCCCACGGCTGGCCGAGGTGGCGCGTGAAGTCTTCATCGTCGCGCTCGAGGCTCGTCGAGTCGCGCTCGTCGAAGCCGGCCATCGCATTCAGCAGCAGCGCGCAGTCGGACGCGCTCTGCGCCATCGGGCCGCCCTGGTCGAGCGACGACGCGAACGCGATCATCCCGTAGCGCGACACGCGGCCGTAGGTCGGCTTGATGCCCGTCACGCCCGCGAACGACGCGGGCTGGCGGATCGAGCCGCCGGTGTCGGTGCCGGTCGCGGCCGGCAGATCGGAAGAGCGGCGTGTAGGTGAAGGGGGTATATCCCGGTGTAA
>NZ_JAAGPB010000424.1:0-7388 GCF_017104585.1 Burkholderia sp. Ac-20392 | reverse complement strand
CGCGGCGCCGGCCCGCGCAGGCCGCCGTGCGCGTTCCGGCCACTCCCGTTCCGCCATGACCACCCCGCTCCCTGCCCGGCTGCCGCCCCTCCTGCGCAACGCGCTCCGCCCGCTGCTCGACCCGTATCGCCGTTACCGGCACGCGAAGCTGATCCATGCGGCGCGCGTCTCGCTCGCGATTCTCGTGTCGATCGCGCTGTCCACCGGGCTGAACGTGCCGCACGGCGAGTGGTCGACGATCACCGTGCTGATCGTCGTCGGCGGGCTGCAGCACCACGGCAACATCCGCAAGAAGGCGGCCGAGCGCGCGCTCGGCACGTCGATCGGGGCGCTCGCGGGGCTCGGGCTGATCCTGTTGTATTCGTTCGTGCACGCGCCGCTCGCGATCTACCTGCTGATGGCGCTCGCGTGCGGCTTCTGCGCGTATCACGCGATCGGCAAGGCCGGCTATATCGCGCTGCTGTCGGCGATCACGATGGTGATCGTCGCCGGGCACGGCGACAACGAGATCGTCGACGGCCTGTGGCGCGCGGTGAACGTGCTGACCGGCATCGCGATCGCGCTGGCGTTCTCGTTCGCGCTGCCGCTGTATGCCACTTACTCGTGGCGCTACAAGCTCGCCGACGCACTGCGCGCGTGCGCGGCCGTGCATGCGCGGCTCGCGGGCGACCGCCCGATCAGCGACGACGCGCACCTGAAGGAAATGGCCGCGCTGAGCGCGCTGCTGGTGCAGCTGCGCTCGCTGATGCCGTCGGTGTCGAAGGAATGCGAGACGTCGATGATGCAGCTCGAGGCGATCCAGCGCAGCCTGCGCCTGTGCATCGGCTATCTGGAGATCCTGTCGAGCGCGGTGCCGGCCCGCGACGACGTCGCGTCCCGCGAATACATGCGCGTCGACATGAAGGCCGTGAACCGGCGCATCCGCGACACGCTGGTCGGCGCGAGCCGCGCGCTCAAGTTCGGCACGCCGAGCCGGCTCTCGCCGCGCCGCCGGCCGGCCGACCCGCCGCATGACGCACCGCCGCCGCAGTTGTCCGGCTACGTGTCGATCACGGCCAAGCTGGCCGGGGAAGTCGACCAGTTGCGCGAGAAGCTGCTCGACACCGCGCAGTCGTGGAACATCTGACGGTCGCGGGAATCCGGGCTTCGCGCGCCAGTCTTTCAGATATCTTTCGGCGTGGCGCACCGGCATCCTGACCGCGGAAGCCCCGCCCTTCGGCCGATCCGGCCCCGGAAACACGGCTCGCGGCCGCGCGCGTCGGCGCCGGTTTTGACTGCGATTTCGCGCCGGCTGGCGTGGCGTTCTCCACCCGGCTCACCGCCCGCCAGGCCCGCCGCAACAGGCCCGACGACGGTTCCGCGCGAAAATCAGCCCTTGCCCCAACCTCCCGGACAGCCGATACTCGCATATTCCGCGAAATACGATCCCACCGGCTTCAATCCACGGTTATTCCTATGAGCACGATTCTCGAAAGCCTCCCGACCGGCCAGAAGGTCGGTATCGCCTTCTCCGGCGGCCTGGACACCAGCGCAGCGCTGCACTGGATGAAACTCAAGGGCGCCGTCCCGTACGCATACACGGCGAACCTCGGCCAGCCCGACGAAGACGATTACGACGCGATCCCGAAACGCGCGATCGAATACGGCGCAGCCGGCGCCCGCCTGATCGACTGCCGCGCGCAGCTCGTCGCCGAAGGCATCGCAGCGCTGCAAAGCGGCGCGTTCCACATCACGACGGCAGGCGTCACGTACTTCAACACCACGCCGATCGGCCGCGCCGTGACGGGCACGATGCTCGTCGCCGCGATGAAGGAAGACGGCGTCAACATCTGGGGCGACGGCAGCACGTACAAGGGCAACGACATCGAGCGCTTCTACCGCTACGGCCTGCTCGTGAACCCGGATCTGAAGATCTACAAGCCGTGGCTCGACCAGACGTTCATCGACGAGCTCGGCGGCCGTGCCGAAATGTCCGAATTCATGAACCAGGCCGGTTTCGCGTACAAGATGTCGGCCGAGAAGGCCTACTCGACCGATTCGAACCTGCTCGGCGCGACGCACGAAGCGAAGGATCTCGAAAGCCTCGAGAGCGGCATCAAGATCGTGAACCCGATCATGGGCGTCGCGTTCTGGCGCGACGACGTGAAGATCGCCGCGGAAGAAGTGACGGTGCGCTTCGAAGCCGGCCAGCCGGTCGCGCTGAACGGCGTCGAGTTCACCGACCCGGTCGAGCTGCTGCTGGAAGCGAACCGCATCGGCGGCCGCCACGGCCTCGGCATGAGCGACCAGATCGAGAACCGGATCATCGAGGCGAAGAGCCGCGGCATCTATGAAGCCCCGGGCCTTGCGCTGCTGTACATCGCGTACGAGCGTCTCGTCACCGGCATCCACAACGAAGACACGATCGAGCAGTACCGCGAGAACGGCCGCCGCCTCGGCCGCCTGCTGTACCAGGGCCGCTGGTTCGACCCGCAGGCGATCATGCTGCGCGAAACCGCGCAACGCTGGGTCGCACGCGCGATCACCGGCGAAGTGAAGATCGAACTGCGCCGCGGCAACGATTACTCGATCCTGAGCACGAAGTCGCCGAACCTCACATACCAGCCGGAACGCCTGTCGATGGAGAAGGTTGCGTCGACGTTCTCGCCGCGCGACCGGATCGGCCAGCTGACGATGCGCAACCTCGACATCACCGATACGCGCGACAAGCTGCGCGTGTACTCGCAAGTCGGCCTGCTGACGCCGGGCGAGACGTCGGCGCTGCCGCAGATCAAGGGCGACGAGAAGTAAGTCGCTTCGCTCGACGCCGTGCCGCATCGCTGGATGCGGTACGGTCGGGCAGGCTGTGTGGGCGCATCCTCTTCGCGCACGCAGCCTGCCGCTCCCTCCGCCTCTTCCCCGCCTCTCCGCCCTCCCTTCCGCTCACCGCATCACACCGCGTGACGTACCAACGGCACTGCACCGCCGCGTCAGTCATGGCAAGCTCCGAGTCTTCCGATTCCCGCGCCGACTCATGACCGCCCTTACCGTCATCCACCTGAACGGCCCGATCAACAGCGGCAAGACGACGATCGGTCTCGCACTCGCGCACGTGCTGCCCGATGCACGCTTCATCGACGGCGACGATCACGATGCGCCCGAAGACGCACCGTTCGACGTGCAGTGGGCAATCGCGCTCGAGCGTCTCGTCACGCAGATCGCGAACGCGCGCGCGCGTCATCTGGTCATCGCCTATCCGATCGGCGAAACGGAATTCGAGCGGCTGCGCGCCGCCTGCGACGCGCGCGATGCGCGCTTGTGCGTCGTGACGCTCGCACCGCCCGAAGCGATCGCGTCGTCGAATCGCGGCTCGCGCGCGCTGACGGACTGGGAGCGGACCCGGATCGCCGAGATGTATCGCGAAGGCTATGCGTCGCGGCCGTTCAGCCAGATGGTGCTCGATACGTCCGATGCGACGCCCGATGCGTGTGCCGCGCGTATCGCGCAGCACGTCGCGGCGACGGAGTCGTAACCGGCACACCTGCCCGGCGCCCTTCAAGGCGGCACACGGATACCCCGCGGCAGTCGGCGCAAAGCAACTTCTCCGACCTAAATAGGAAAACGTTTACTCTTTTGGTGCTTCTTGTTAGCATCGTCCCCGATCGGCTCGAGCAGCTTCACGGAAAGCCGATTGCAAGCCTTGAAAGTCCCGCAATATTCAGCATCACTGTTCCAGCCGTCGAGTCTTACCTGCTTTCTGTATTTTGGAGTGCTTTCTACGGGCAACCGATCTCGCTTCGACGATCGTACGCCCAAATAGGAAAACGTTATCCACAACGTGGCGCCCAGCCACGGACCATCAGAGAGAGACACCATGAAGAACAGGATCATCCCGTGCGTCGTCGCCGTTCTGTCCGTAGCGTGCCTGTCCGCGTGCGGCGGCGACGATCCGGCCAGCCCGGCCGCCGCCGCCCGCCAGCAGGCCACCGCGATGGCGCTCAGCCCGTCGAACCCGCCCGGCTCGAACTTCAACCTCGCGCCGTTCACGCTGCAGTTGCCGACCGGCTCGTCCGGCAAGGTCGACACGGTGAGCGGTTCGTCGCTCGCGGGCGGCTACGTGAACCCGACGTATTTCTATACGGACGGCAGCGACGGATCGATGGTGATGATGGACCCGACGCAGGGCTGGACGACGTCCGGCTCGCTGCATCCGCGCACCGAGCTGCGCGAAAACGCGATCTGGCCGACCTCCGGCACCAACCGGCTGAATGCGACGGTGACCGTCGCGCAGGTGCCCGATCACACGACGATCGGCCAGATCTTCCAGGGCACCGGCCCGAGCAAGCCGCTGTGCGAGCTGCAGTTCACGTCCGGCGGCGTCGTGCAGCTGCTGCTCGAAAGCACCAACCAGGGCGGCAAGTCGACGACCACGCCGATCACCACCGTCGGTGTCGGCAAGAAGTTCAGCTACACGCTGAGCCTGAGCGGAACGACGATCACCGTCACAGCGAACGGCACGACCAAGACCTTCACGATGGATTCGAGTTTCGACGGCGAGAGCTTCTACTTCAAGGCGGGTGATTACGACCAGACGGCCGTGTCCGGCACGCCGCTGACGACGCCCGGCACCGTCGTGAAGTTCTATGCGCTGACGCTCACGCATAGCTGATCGAGCCTCGATAGCGCGCGCCGGACGGGCACGTGATACGCCCGCCCGGCACCAGACACCCACCTCGCATTGACGGGTGAGGTTCAAATAACAAAAACGCTAATATTTTGGCTAATACTCAACAAAAAAGCCAAAATACTTACATTATTCTTATTTTGATGTAGCCTTCAGGTAGCGACACCCTCACAAAAATGCTAATATTTTGGCTTTCCAGATCGAAAAACGCTGAAATACCAGCATCGAGATGCCCCAGAAAACCGCCCCACTCCTGCCAACATCCAGCCGGTTGCTCGCCGAATTTGGTGAGCGACTGAAGCTCGCGCGCCTGCGCCGCAAGCTCACGGCCAAGCAGGTTGCGGAGCGTGCGGGAATGTCGCCGATGACGCTTCGCTCGCTGGAAGCGGGTGGCTCAAGCGTCACGATGGGCGCCTATCTTTCCGTCATGCAAGTACTCGGTCTCCAGGGCGATCTGGAAAAACTGGCCGTCACTGACCCGTTCGGCCGCGAGCTTCAGGATGCTCGCCTCGTCAAACCGCGGTCTTCGAAGCGAGTCGTATCGTCGCGATCCGGCGTGGTCTCGCGCACGTCAGACGAGCGCCACTCCACCGCCGACTCCCGCGTCGCCGAGACGGCCAGGGCAGCCAAACCGGCATCCGCCCCCGCCATCCCGGCCACCGACCGCGGCACGACCGCTGTGGATCTGGCCGCACTGCTGAAGCCATCGAACAAGCAACAACGGGGGCCTCGCGAGAAATGACGATGATCGCCGTTTACGCAGACTGGAGCGGCCTGCCCGAACCTCGAAGACTCGGCCTTCTGCATGGCCGGCAGACACGTGCCAGCGAACGGTTCGAATTCCAGTATGACACCCGCGCACTGGTCGCTCGCGAGTCGGCCCATGTACAGCTCGATCCCGGAATCGGCCTGTTCGAAGGGCCGCAATACCCGGCTCCACCACACAACACGTTCGGTGCTTTCGCCGATTCGAGCCCCGACCGATGGGGCCGCATGCTGATGGACCGCCGATTGGAACGCGACATTCGTGCCGGCCTTCGACCGAAGGGCACGCGACTCCATGAATCGGACTATCTGCTCGGCGTGCACGATCTCTATCGGGTTGGCGCATTGCGCTACAAGCTCGACGACACGGGCGCATTTCTCGACGACCGAATCGATCGAGCCGCCCCGCCATTTGCGGAAATCCGCGAACTGGAACAGGCCAGCCGGTCACTGGAAGAGGATATCGACAACCGCGCCCCGAACGGCCGCGACTGGCTGTCCATGCTGATCGCACCCGGCGGCTCCCTCGGCGGCGCGAGACCGAAAGCCAGTGTGGTCGATGAACACGGACACCTCTATATCGCGAAATTCCCAAGCGCGAGAGACGACTACGATGTGGGCGGCTGGGAAATGGTCGTCAACGCACTGGCGGTTGGCTGTGGTCTGAACGTCGCACAAGCGGAGGCACGAAAATTCGCGAGCGACTATCACTGCTTTCTGGTTCGTCGCTTCGACCGGACCGACGACGGCCGTCGTCTGCATTTTGCCTCCGCCATGACCATGACTGGGCATGTCGATGGCGACGATGCATCCACCGGCGCCAGCTATCTGGAACTCGCGGAAGTCCTGATGCGGCAAGGCGCGCAACCGAATGCCGACCTGCGCGAACTATGGGCCCGGATCGTCTTCAATTTGCTGGTCTCCAATACCGACGACCATCTTCGCAATCACGGATTCATTCTGGTGCCCGGCGCCGGCTGGCGCCTCTCCGCAGCCTACGACATGAATCCCGTCCCTGTCGCCGACGGCCTCAAGCTCAACATTACGGAAGCCGACAACGCACTGAATCTCGAACTCGCGCGCGAAGTATCCCAATATTTCCGGCTGAGCCTCAAGGATGCCGACGAGATCATCGACGATTTTCGCGGCACCGTCAGACAATGGAAAACACTCGCTGCGCGACTCGCGCTGCCGGCCCGGGAACAAGACCGGATGGCGCGCGCGTTCCACCTCGCAGAAACCTGAGCGCCTCACACCACCGCGACCTGCCGGTCTTCACGCTCGCGAGCGGCGGTCGCACGCTCCTTGAGCCGCCCCCCCGTTGCCCCGGCAACGATCATGTCCTCCCCGTCCCGCGCGGCGTCCACAAAACGCTCGCCGATCCAGTCGACGAACGCGCGCACGCCGGGCGACACGTGCGGGCGCTTCACGTAGACGGCCGACACCGCGATCGCGTCGGGCCGCCAGCGCGGCAGCACTTCCCGCAACCGCCCCGCATCGATCAGCGCCTGCGCGGCAACGCGCGGCGGCTGGATCAGCCCGAGGCCATGCACGCCGCACGCCAGATACGCCTGCTCGTCGTCCACGGTGACGATTCCGTCGAGCCGCACCTTGCGCACCGCACCATCGACGAGGAAATCGAGTTCGGCCGTGCGCTGGCCCGGCACGGACGACACGCTGACCGCGCGATGCGAGGCCAGGTCGTCGAGCGTACGCGGCACGCCGTGGCGGTCGAGATACGCGGGGCTCGCGCAGGTCACGCGCTCGAGCATGCCGAGCCGGCGCGCGACGAGCGACGAATCGGGCAGCTCGCCGAGGCGGACGCTGCAGTCGACCGCATCGCCGACGCGATCGGCCGCGCGCCCGGACACACCCAACATCAGCACCAGATCGGGATGCCGGGCATGAAACGCGCCGAGCGCCGGCAGCACGATCGCGTCCGCGACCGCCGGCGGCAGCA